>JASFVM010000057.1:0-11011 GCA_050049835.1 Gammaproteobacteria bacterium | reverse complement strand
CAAATGGTGCAAATACTTGAAATAATTCCTGCTATCGTGAATGTGTCGAAAATGTAGCCCATCATTATTCTCCGCAGAAATCTATCTGGATGTTTCCACGAAATATCACCTGCAGAAAACGTGCCAGTGTTAATATCGGGCACATGATAACTGCAAGTTGTTACGATAATTCGAACCAGTAATACTTCTGAAACAACATACAACTGGAGCTTGATCGATGAACATCAGAATTCAGAATTTACCGCCGGGGGTCACTGTCGAGGAGCTCAATGAGTTCCTGGGTGAGAGTGACGATATTGAACACATCGAGTTGAATGATGAAGGAAACGCCGACAATGTGATTGCAATTGTCAAGGTCAATACCGGTCATACGGGGGCGACTGCAATGGCAGAATTTATTGACGGGAAATTTTTCCGTGAAAGACGACTTTCAGCGCAGGCGCTAACCTTGTTAAATGAATAAATGGTTTTATTAGCGGCAGCATGTGATTTAATCTGATTACTTATGAAATGGTCTGTCATTAATAAAAAGGCACTCTATAGGGGATTTTTCAAGCTTACCGGGTATGAGCTTAAACATGACCTGTTCGAGGGTGGTGAAAGCCCGGTGCTAACACGTGAATTGCTCGACCGAGGGCATGCTGTCGCTGTGCTTCCCTATGATCCGGTACGTGATGAGATCGTATTGATAGAACAGTTCCGTATCGGTGCAGGTAATGATCCAGCGGGTCCATGGCTGATCGAGATAATTGCCGGTTTGCAGGAGCAGGATGAATCGGAGGAAGAGGTTATACACCGTGAAGCGCAGGAGGAAGCGGGCTGCGAAATTTCAAATCTCATACCGGTACACCACTACTACTCAAGTCCCGGAAGCAGTAATGAGCAGATACACATTTATTTTGCACGTACCGATACGACGGAGCTGGGAGGTGTACATGGCATTGATGATGAAGGTGAGGATATTCGCGTTCATATAGTAAACAGTGAACAGGCCTTCAAATGGCTTGACCAGGGGCGTATTGACTCAGCTTTGCCGATAATTGCACTGCAGTGGTTCAAACTGAACCGGGATGCAATTCGCAAACAGTGGCTGGCAAAGCAATAACAGAAGTATGCAGCTGCTTCGAGTGCATCTGCTACTGAGCGGCCAATATTGTTCATGCCAAAAACAATCACCGGCGCTGTTGTCGTCCCGCTGCTGTTTCACTTCCCCGGGTAATTCCTAAAACATCGGGTTCGATCAGCCGATCTGATGCCGGATTGCCAACGATTGGACTCTGTCAAATCTTGCGTATCAGCGTGATTGACAGAATGCCGGCAAACAACAGTATGATCACTTGTGACAGGGTTGCAGCTTCATCCGCTGTTTTGTACGAGATACATAATGTTGTGCATTCATTGTATGTCTGGAACAAGTTGAATAATCTTGATATTCAATCATTACCAAGCAGTCGTGAATAGCCTTCTGCATTGATGTGGTTATATCGCCTTGTTTAGCCTTTGCTAAGGATATATAGAAATTATCACTATGAGTCAGCAAACAAAGTTATATCTTATATTCGTAATAACTTATTCAATATGCTTGATTAGAATCAGTATAAGAATTTATATCAAGATAAAACGTCATTATATATGCTCAACCTGTTTTTACTCTACTGTAATTGGGAGTATAGTTATCGAGCAGGCAAGACCTGTTACGTGGTTATGCTTGAACGCATGTGCAGTATGTAACAAGCACTGCTGATCAGACTGCGTCGCAGTAGTCTAGAACCGGATGAAAACCCGATAAATGTTGTAGTGCAGAACGGAGGTTCAAGCTGTGTCCGACCGTGGAAATATATTCATCATCCACGATGATGCAACAAGTGTCAGCGAGCTTCAGCAGCTTTTGATAGACGATGGCTATACTGTTGCAACCGCTGTCAGCGGCACACACCTGATCGAGTCATTAACTGCCAGTGAATCCAATCTCATACTGCTGAACACCCATCTCTCATATACAAATCCGTTCGAGCTGCTCGAAAAGCTGAAAGCAAACAGGCAGACACAAGATATTCCGGTTATTCTGATGACTACTACCGATGATTACGAGACCCGGCTCAAGGGTCTGGAGTCGGGTGACGATCTTATCGTCGAGCCGTACGATGTGCGTGAAGTGCTTGCACGCATTGAAAGACAGGTAACAGTCTCGAAGGTGCGTATGGCACTGCGAGAGTCAGAAGCAAAATTCAGGTCAGTAATGGAATCAGCAATTGATGCGATTATTTCAGGTGATTCCGATGGCAACATACGATCCTGGAACAGTGCCGCAACTGCACTGTTTGGCTTTACCGAAGCAGAAGTCATTGGTCATCCTATCGAACTCATTATTCCAGAGCGCTATCGCAAGAGTCATCAAGAAGGGATCCGCCGGGTGAGCTCGGGAGGGCCAAGCCATGTAATTGGCAAGACTGTTGAACTCTCTGCCATTCGCAAGGATGGCACAGAGTTTCCGGTAGAGCTGTCACTGGCTACCTGGTTTCTGGATGAAAAGCGTTACTACACCGGTATTATCCGTGACATCAGTGAACGTAAACAGGCTGAACAGAAATTTCGCTCGGTGACGGAGTCTGCAATCGATGCGATTATTTCGGCAGACCATAAAGGTGAAATCGTCAGCTGGAACAAGGCTGCCACTAACATTCTCGGTTATACCGAAGAAGAAGCTGTCGGCAAGCAGCTTGAACTGATTATTCCTGATCGTTTTCATGAAGCGCATCGCAATGGTATGGCGCGATATACAAAAACCGGAGAAGGCCATGTAATCGGCACCACAGTCGAACTCGCAGCACGAACAAAGAGTGGCGAAGAAGTGCCAATCGAACTGTCCCTTTCGACCTGGATGGTCCGTGAGGAACGCTATTATACCGGCATCATACGCGATATTGGCGAACGCAAACGTGCGGAAGAGGCGCTTCGCCAGAGCGAGCGTGAACTACGTGAAAAAACTGAGGAGATGCAGATAAAGAACAAGGCGTTGGAAGACACCTTGAATCAGCTCAACGAAATGCATAATCAACTCATTATCCAGGAAAAAATGGCCTCGTTGGGCAGGCTTAGTGCCGGCATGGCACACGAGCTGAATAATCCCGCCGCATCGGCGCAGCGGGGTGCTGCACAACTGCAGGCAAGGTTTACGAACTGGCAAAATATCCAGGTTCATATGAATGAGGCAAATTTCGACAAGACACAGCTTGAAAAAATACTTGAACTTGATGAGATTGCAAGGAGACGTGCCCGTAAGCCAATTGAGCTCAATGCTATTGCTCGCAGCGACAGGGAATCAGCTCTCGAAGAATGGTTGCAGCAACGACATATTGCTATTACAGATGACATTGTACCTGCTCTTGTCAGCTTCGGATATGAGCAGGATGAACTGGAGGGGCTGGCGAAAATCTTCAACAAGCAACAGTTTACTGCTGTGATCGAATGGCTAAGTTTCAAATTTGCAATCTACAGCCTTGTCGACGAAATTGGTATTGGAACAGGTCGTATTGTCGAACTCGTCACAGCCCTCAAGACTTATACTTACATGGACAAAGCACCGGTTCAGTCAGTTGATGTTCGTGAAGGCCTGGACAACACGCTGATCATTCTCAATAACAAACTCAAAAAGGGCGTTACCGTTGTTCGTCAATATGCCGAAGATTTGCCGGTTATTCAGGCGTATGCGGGTGAATTAAACCAGGTATGGACAAACATTATCGATAATGCGATTGATGCCATGGACGGTGAGGGCACATTAATCGTGCGGGCTCGTGAGGAAGATCAGTGGATTGTCGTAGAGATAGAGGATAACGGCCGTGGCATTCCTGCAGAGAATCAGTCAAAGATATTTGATCCTTTTTTTACCACCAAGGGTCCAGGCGTAGGTACCGGACTGGGGCTCAATATCAGTCGCAATCTTATTGTTCAAAAACACAAGGGAGAGGTTTCTGTGAAGTCTCAACCTGGCAGCACATGTTTTTCCATACGGCTGCCGATAGATTTCAATCCCGCTGAATGACCCGTCTGTGGAGGAGGTGAAGAAAATGGCAAAGCCCGTCATCATGAGTATCGATGATGAACCGCATGTGCTGAACGCGATTGCAAGGGATCTGCAAGCCCATTATCTGAAGGATTATCGGATCGTCAAGGCCAGCTCGGGTGAAGAAGCACTGGATGCAGTGCGGGAATTCAAGAAACGTAATGATCTGATTGCGCTATTCCTCGCCGACCAGAGAATGCCCGGGCTGAGTGGTACAGAGTTTCTGGAAGAAGCCATGAAGCTTTATCCGGAAGCGAAAAAGGTACTTCTTACCGCTTATGCCGATACGGATGCGGCGATTTCCAGTATCAACGCACTTGGTCTCGATTATTATCTGATGAAGCCATGGGATCCACCGGAGGAACGCCTCTACCCGGTACTGGATGATCTGCTCAGCGACTGGCTAGCGAGTGTGCCTGTACCATACGACGGTATTCGGGTCGCGGGTACGCAATGGTCTGCAAATTCACATTATGTAAAGGATTTTCTCGCCCGCTGCCAGATTCCATACCAGTGGCTGGATATCGAAAGAGATAACGAGGCGCGGGAACTTGTCGAATCGGCTTCAGAACAACGACCGAGACTACCGATGTTGTTCTTTCCGGACGGAAGTACCCTGGTGGATCCGGATCTTGGCACGCTTGCAGACAAGGTAGGCATGACCACCCGTGCCAAGCAGCCATTTTACGACCTGATCATCATTGGAGCCGGGCCCGCCGGGCTTGCTGGTGCAGTCTACGGGGCATCAGAAGGGCTGCGCACGATCGTCATCGAGAAGGAAGCTGCCGGTGGCCAGGCGGGCACCAGTGCCAGGATCGAAAACTACCTGGGATTTCCGCAGGGAATCAGTGGTGCTGACCTGGTTCGAAGGGCAACAACCCAGGCAAAGAGACTTGGTGCTGAGATTCTGACGGCCCGGGAAGTCACCGGGGTACGTGTCGAAGATCCCTACCGATATGTCCGTCTCAGTGACGGTACTGAACTTAGCTGTCATGCCTTGATGATTACAACCGGTGTTGAAGTGCGCAAACTGGAAGTGCCAGGCATTGAGCCCTTTGTTGGAGGTTCAGTGTATTACGGTGCAGCGACTTCCGAAGCTATCTATTACAGAGACAGAAAAGTGTTTGTTATCGGTGGTGCAAATTCGGCTGGACAGGGCGCGATGTTTCTGTCGCGTTTTGCCAGTGAGGTTTCTGTATTAATCCGTGGCGATTCATTGCAGACGACCATGTCACAATATCTTATTGATCAGATCAGTACGACAGATAACATCACGGTAAGGATCAATTCTGAAGTGGCTGCTGTTAATGGTACTGACCGGCTGGAGGAGATCACGATCAGGAACAGTAAGAGTGGAGAGCTGGAAACAGTGCCTGCGGATGCGATCTTTATCTTTATCGGCGCTGTCCCGAGTACCGGTATGATAATGGATCTGGTTGAGCGTGATGCTGCAGGCTTTATCATCACAGGACAGGATCTCATGCGTAATGGCAGACGACCATTGAACTGGAAACCAAAACGGGATCCTTTCCTGCTCGAGACAAGCGTTCCCGGTATATTTGCCGCAGGTGACGTTCGCCATGGTGTCGTTCGTCGTGTGGCATCGGCGGTAGGTCAAGGTGCCGTGGCGGTAAGCTTTGTCCATAAATACCTCGAGACCGTGTGAACAAGTTTGCAACCGCATTAAGTTGAGGTGGTCGTTGTTCGCATTTGCTGGATACGCTCTGTTATCAATTAGACGATATGCCATCAGCAGGTACGATCAGCTAACAGCAGATGCATGAATGCGGCGGGGGATATAGTCGGAAATTGTACACCAATCGATTAATGTTAATGATCTGGAGCTGCCCGGGTAAACTGATAGCTTTTCTATTCGTGCTAATGTTGAATTACCAGTTCGAACCAGGAGATGGAAGCATCAGCACGAACAGCAATCAAACGTGCCGGGCTTGATCAGGGTTATCGCCAGACTGCAATATATTGCGATCATCTGGCGGTCAGCGGTTACCAGATTGAGTCAATCATTCAGACTGGGCATCCCGGGTTGCATCCTGTACATGTGCGCCGGTTTTTTGAAACATTCGTTCAGTCTCATTTCATTGAAGCATAGAGGCGCTTTCAACCGGGGTTCGGCATTATCATCAAGGCTTGTTGCTACGCACATGGTCAAATAAATCCAGGACATGAGCGCTGTGGGCAATTTGCGTACTGCTTACTCGCCACTCGTCATTTGTTCCATGTCACTGCGTCAAACAAAGCCGTGCCTTGCCTTGTTCTGATCTTCCTGCTTCCTGAACTGCAGGAATCTGGGCAGGAACTTGTCCCAATCGATGAGATGGGAGTCCAGTTCCGGACCGTCAATGCAGGCATGCTTGCGTACCATCTTGCCGTCGATCGTTACCGGCACCATGCACGCGCCACACATACCGGTCGCGTCGACCATGATGGAGTTAAGGCTGGCTACTGTTTTCACGCCGTAACGCCTGGTCAGATCGCTGACCGCGCGCATCATCAGCGGTGGACCGATGGTTACCACTTCACCGATGGTGCGTCCATTACCGTTATTCATCTTATCCAGCATCTCTTGCAACGGGTCGGTAACAAAACCGTTTATGCCGAAGGTACCGTCATTCGTTGTATAGATGACATCGAGCTGGTCGGGGTATTCGGTTTGCAGTTGACCAACACGGCCATCGGGTTGGTCCCAGAACATCAGATCTTTCGTGCGGAAGCCGGAAATCAGCGTGACGTGGTTGCCCGTGCGCAAATGCTCACGCATGATCGGGTAAACAGGTGGCAGGCCGACGCCGCCGGCGGTGAAAACGGCAGTCTCGCCGTTTTCGTAACGGTGCAGTTTGCTCGGCTGACCGAGCGGGCCGGCGATGCCGGTGAGTTCATCACCGACTTCCATGTTATTAATGTAGGTCGAGCTGCTGCCGAGGCTTTGCACCACGAGGTTAATGGTGCCGGCTTCCGCGTCCCAGTCGGCGAGGGTGAGTGGTATCAGTTCGCCCTTTTCCCAGGCCAGTACGCGTACGAACTGGCCGGCGCGCGCGGAACGTGCAATAAGCGGTGCATAGACATCGAACTCGACGATGCCTTCGGCGAGCACCGCCTTGTTCACGATCCTGTTCGGCGACTGGCCAAGCTCGGTGTAGTGTTCGGCGTGTTTCACCAGCGAGCGGATCTCGTCGGAGGAAAACGGAATAGTGCCGGCAATCTCGCGTGCTGCCGCCTGCCCGTCGCCGGCGGCGCGGATCGCGGTAGACCCGCCGCGATTGGCATCACCGCCGGTATAGACATCATCGATAGAGGTTTCCTGCGATCCGGCCTTTATCTCGATGGTGCCCCACTTGCTGGTTTTGAGACCCGGTTCGGCGTCTTTGACAATCGGGTTAGAAGCGTTGCCCAGCGCCATGATAGCGAGGTCGACTTCCATTTGCTCGGTTTCACCGGTGGCAACCGGGCGGCGGCGTCCGGAAGCGTCCGGTTCACCCAGCTCCATGACGTCGAGGATCGCATGGCAGACGAAGTTCGACTTGTCGTTGCCACTGAATTCTCGCGGTGCGCGCAGTACCTTGAGTTCGATACCTTCTTCCAGTGCGTGGTGCAGTTCTTCGATGCGCGCGGGCATTTCCTCCTGAGTACGCCGGTAGACGATGGTGACATGACCACCTAGGCGCTTGGCGGTGCGCGCCGCGTCCATCGCCGTGTTGCCACCACCGATGACGATAATCTCCCGGCCCTTCACTTCCGGCAGCGGGGTTTCGTAGTCATCGAGGTTCGCTTTCATCAGGTTGACACGGGTGAGAAACTCGTTCGCGGACACGATGCCGTTGAGGTGTTCGCCGGGTACGTTCATAAAGCGTGGCAGACCGGCGCCGGTGCCGACGAAGATTTTCCAGAAACCGGCGCGTTTGAGTTCTTCCAGTGTGGCGGTTTTGCCGACGATGAAGTTGTCGACGAACTTGCCGCCCAGCGTGGTGATCTTCTTCACCACGTCGTCAATCAGGTAGTTGGGCAGGCGGAACTCGGGAATGCCATAGCGCAGCACGCCGCCCAGATTATGGAACGCTTCGAACACGGTAACCGGATAGCCTTCCTTGGACAGCAGGTAAGCGTTGATCAGTCCGGCGGGGCCGGAACCGACCACCGCGATCGGCGGTTTCTCCGCTTTCGCCCATGGATTGGGCGTATCCTTGATGTCGTAATTGGCTTCCGGGTCCAGCAGTTTTTCACTTTGCGGCAGGTACCATTCGAGCTGGCCAATTTCGATCGGGCGCTTGTTCAGCGTGCAAACGCCCTGGCATTGCAGTTCCTGCGGGCACACGCGCCCGGTAACGTTGGGCAGCGGGTTGGCCGATTTGATCAGCTCGAAGGCCTGCCTGAATTTGCCCTCACCGATCAGGTGGATCATCTCGGGGATGTGGATCTTTACAGGGCAGCCGCCGACGTTCTCGCCGCCGTCGATCTCCGGCAAATGGCCCATTTCGCAGGGTTTGTCGTCGCACTGCTTGTCGCGCAGCACTTCCAGCCACACCAGCATCTCGACTTCGCGGAAGCTGTAGCCCAGTCCCATGTAGCCGATGTAGCCCTGGTTAACGAGGTCGAAATCTTTCACACGTTCAGCGGGCGGGCGGATGTAGGGCGGGATGTTGTTGTCGGCCGGCCAGTTCACCGACAGCCCCTTGAACATCGGGTAGCGGTCCGACAGATGCTGGTCGAGCGCACGGACGAACTTGCGCTTGAACTTCAGCGGTATGTTCCATACGAAGCGCATCAACATGATGCTCATGGCGTCGTTTCTAAGTAGCAGGTCCCAGAACGTGCGAATGAACTGTTCACCGAGTTCGTCCTGCTGGAATTCCCACGCTATCGCGTTGGTGCCCTCTGTGATGAAGGTCTGCTGGAAGAATCGCGGGTCGCTGACCAGCCGTTTTTTCAGTAGCTCGATCTGCTTGTTGAACAGTTCAACCGAGATATTGTGTTCCATCTCGGCGAGTTCCACGCGGGCCTCGTCGATATGATGTCGGTTGTTCTCGACGTCGAGGCTGGCCTGGTAATAGCGGTCCACGTCCGCCTGGTTGTACGCACAGTCGGGATTGGTTTCCGGAGAATTGCGTAATGGCTGCTGTTCGGTATGTTCTGCCATGATATTGCCTCCCGTATATTAGGCCGGTGGATGGAAGCGGATGATTTCCGCATCGCAATCATCGGCGACACGCGATGCCCGCTGTACCAGTTCCGGAGTGAGCTCGATCTTGTCGAGGATACCCGGGATCACACGGCTGACCACTTTGGTTTCACCATCCACCATTATTGTGGTCTTTTCAAACAGCTCACTGCAATCCTGGTAGCAGGTCTTGCAGTTGGTGCACTTGGGCGTGTCTTCCTCGGTAATCTCTACCAGTGTACCACCGCCCAGTGCGGACGGGGTAGACGATGCGGGGGCTTTTGCCTGCACCTCTACCGCGCTCCGCGCTGCGGTGATCGCATCCACCGAGATTGATTGCGTGCTCGGTTCGGCGGGCGCACCGGAAGCGCTGGCCAGCTCAGCCATGCCGCGAGCGATGGAGTCGATCGCGTTTTCGCGTGCGGTGTTGGATTCGTCGTATTTGTTCATCCATTCATCCAGCTCCTGTTTGTGGCTCGCTGCCATGCGGTCGATATGCAGTCCGCCGAGATACTCCAGCATACGCCAGTTCCGGCGCCGCTCTGCGGTGAGCTCGACCATCGCGTGGGTCATCGTCAGTCTGACCAGTTTCCTGTTCTTGTCGGTCGACCAGATGAAAGGAATCTTGCCGTAGCGTTCATCGATGCCGAGGTCAATGAACTCGTGGATCGGCATCGGTTCGCCGGCGATGTCGCCGACCAGCGGCTTGAAGTGCTTCTTGAAACGCCCCTCGTTGACGGCGAAGTCTGCTGCGGTAAACGGGATTTCCATCAGCTGTGCGTTACCGTCCTCGTCGATGTAATCCAGCGTTGTGTTGATCCAGTCCTGACCGATTTCCGGGTTGCCTTCGAGTGAGAAGCGCTCGGCCAGCGTGTCGCCCTTGCGCGGATCATGCACGAACAACGGGTACATGCGACTTTCGACAGCGAGCACCGCGCGGCGCGCACCGGCATCGTCGGCAATACCGTGTTCCGGCTGGCAGGTGGTATAAGTGTCGAACACTGCCGGTGAGTCGTTGTAGGTCAGGAAGTCCATCGCATTTTTCATGAAATGGCTCTGCATCGCGGCACTGGTCTGGATCACCAGCACGTTCGGATGGAACGCGGCAATCAGGCCCAGTTCCTTGCGGTCCTCATGTTTGCCGCGGTGGGCTACGCCATACCGGGTCAGGTCTGAGTCCTGCGCGGTAAAGCTGGAGGTCGAGGTCTGGCCGCCGGTGTTGGAGTACGCGCCGGTATTGAGTATGACGATCTTCAGCGGCGTTTCCGATACCAGAACACGTGACAGTGCGCCGAAGCCGATATCGTATGTAGCGCCATCACCGCCCATACTGATGACTGCAGGTAGCAGGGCGCGTTCGTCGTCTGAAAAATGATGCCAGTTGAAGCACCTGTACAGGGTGTCATGGTACTCAGGATTGTACTGGTCGTCGAGGTCGAGCTTCGCGGTGCGCATGGCGGTGAAATCTTCGACTGCTGTTGCGCAGAAGCCTTCAAAGATGCCTTTGGCGACTGCCGGGGTGTCCTGGAACAGGCTGTTGACCCACGGGTCCTTGTAAGGATTGGCAGGAAAGGTGGAAGCATATACGCTGCTGCAGCCAGTTGCGTTGGCAAAAGCCAGGCCGCTTGGCCCGTTGCCGGATGGGCCGCTCTCGAAATTGTAGAGCCGCTTCTCCAGCGTGCGGATGGTGTCGTGCATACGTTGCTGGCGCCCGGGGTCAGCTGCATCAGACACGAGACCTTCGAGCTTTTCGTTCAGTGCGGCAATCAGCT
>JASFVM010000306.1:0-3560 GCA_050049835.1 Gammaproteobacteria bacterium | reverse complement strand
CACCGATAACCGGAAGCAAACTCTTGCTCATCAAGGGCAGGCTTAATATGCCTGACAGCGGGACATCACTTTCTTCAATAATCCTTATCCAGTGTCTGATCAGTTCCGGGTTTGTTATTGCAGCAAGCAGGACTTCATCATCTTTACGGCCGGATTTTTTTCTACCCTGGATTTCATAATAGGTGTAATGCCTGCTCGAACGGTAATAACGGTCAATCAGGCGTGATATCACTGCTTTCCTGTCATTTCCATAAACATGCGGGATAACATCCTTGCGAAAATCTTCTTCAATAACATCGAGCAGAAACGCGGTTGCAGTTTTAGCTGATGATTCAAGATATATTCTGAATTTTTCATAGCCTTCATCGTTTGGCTCAAAGGAACATGCGCCCGCCAGCTTCTTCCCACTCCAGTGGAACACTGTCAATCGATGTCCGGAAAAGTAAAATATTCTCTTCATACTATATTCAAATCATATCCTGATATTCGAGACAGCATCATAAACCGGGCCCAGCACAGCCATCATAATCCACATCATAATGCCGCCAAGCAGTACCGTTAATACAGGCATCATCGCCGGTTCCAGCTTCTCTATCGACTCCTTCACCTCCCTGTTATAAAAATAGCTGACGTTCATCAATGCCTCATCCATCGCTCCCGTATCCTCACCGACTTTCAACATGCGTACTATCATCGAGGGAAACACACCAATCGTTTCAAAGCTCTCGCTTATCTGTGACCCTTCTGCAATGCTGCTTCTGGCGCGTTTTATTGAATCTTCGAGCACGAGGTTGTCTACCATATCCTCTGATATTCCCAGGGCATCAAGCACAGTGATACCAGAGCTGTACATCATTGCAAAATAATTGGCAAATCTCGCCAGCTTTATTTTTGAGTTCAGCGGACCAATCAGCCAAATCTTCAGTTTCAAACCATCGAGAAAATATCTGACTGCAACACTTCTCTTCGCCGAGTATAAAATCGCCATGTAGATGACAACCGGAAAGGCAAACACCAGGTACCAGTAGTTAACAAATGCATCGGACACACTCATCAGGATTCTTGTATGCAGAGGAATATCAGTACCTATATTTTTGATGAATGGTAGCAACTGTGGCATGAGATACATCATCAAAAAGCTAACCACGCTGATCACGACGACGGTCACTATCGCGGGGTAGATCATGATCTTTCTCGTATGTGACGCCAGCTCGTCTTGCCACCTCAGCGTCTCCGCCAGGTCCCTGAGCACTTCAGCAAGATTGCCCGTTTGTTCTCCTACTCGAACAAGGGTTACATACACCTTGTCAAATATCTGAGAATGCTCTGACAATGCAAGAGAAAATGTTTTACCACCTTCAATGTCATCAATTACGGTCTGCAGTACATCAGTAAAACTGCTGTACTCAATACTGTCCCTGATATCCTTAAGGCTATCAAGCAAAGGCACGCCTGACTTGGTCAGTTGCTCTACATGAAATGTAAAATTGATCAGTTCGCGTCTTGTTATTGTTTTCTTCTGTAAGATTGACCTGGATACCTTGCTGTGCTCTTTGTAGCTAATCAGGTCAAAGCCCATACTGCCGAGTCTTTTTTCAAGCTCCATCGGGTTACTGGCAACCATTGTGTCTGATCGCACTTTTCCAGCAGCATCGATAGTCTTGAACTTGTAATCCGGCATTACATCAGCCTCTGCGTCAGGTCAATAACACGTGACACTTCCTGCAAGGATGTTTCACCATTCAACACCCGGCGGATCGCATCGTCAGCCAGCGTCTTGTAGCCGGTGGATTTTGCACATGCTTTTAATTCACCCAGTGTTGCACGCTTTGCGATCAGCTCATCAAGCTCCCCGTCTATACGCAGCGCCTCGATGATCGCTATCCTGCCCTTATAGCCGGTGTTATCGCATTTCGGACATCCGTCTGCTTCATATATTGTCAGTGCTTCATTGACATACTCAACACCGAGCAATTTACTGTCGACCTCATCCGCTTCGTGCGCTTGTTTACATGATGGACATAACAACCTGACCAGTCTCTGGCTGATTATTCCAATAATATTTCCGGTCATAATATCCGGTAAAACGCCGATATCGAGAAGACGCGGTATTGCGCCAATTGCGGAATTCGTGTGCAAAGTCGACAGTACCTGGTGGCCTGTCATCGCTGCGCGAAATGCCATATCCGCTGTATCTTCATCACGAATCTCGCCAACGAGGATAATGTCCGGATCCTGGCGCATCATCGAACGTATACCGTTGGCAAAATCCATTCGCGCAACCTCGTTCACCGATGTCTGTCTGATCATATCCACCGGATATTCAACGGGATCCTCAAGCGTCATGATATTAACTTGCTCTGATTTCACATAATTGAGCATCGAATAGAGCGTGGTGGTTTTGCCGCTACCTGTTGGGCCTGTCACCAGAATGATACCTTCTGGCCTCGCCATCATTAAACGTAATGTATCCAGTGTGTTTTCATTCACACCCAGCTGGTCGAGCGGAACGATACCTTTGGCGCGATCAAGCACACGCAGCACAATATTTTCGCCATGCGTTGTCGGCTGTGCGGAGACACGGAAGTCGACACGATGTCCCTGTACCTGCAGACTCAATCTTCCATCCTGAGGGATTCTTGTCTCGGCAATATTCATGTTCGACATCACCTTCAACCTGACTACAATTGCTGACCAGTAATCTTTATGCAGACTGCGAATCTGGCGCATTACACCGTCAATTCGATAGCGCAATCTCAGAAAACCGTCTTCAGGCTCAAAATGAATATCTGATGCTTCACGCTTGACAGCGTCCGCAAGTATTGCATCAACCAGCCGGACCAGAGGCTGGCTGTATTCATCGTCAATTGCATCGAGACTTTTGTAGTCAATCTCGCCCGTTTCGATTTCATGCAGGATGCCATCAACCGAGAGTTCATAACCATAGAACTGATCTATGGCTTTTTTGATTTCACCGACACCTGCCACTAGCGGGATGATTTCCACCTTGCGACCAACCAGGGCATGAATCCTGTCCTGCACCATCAGATCAGAAGCATTTTTCATCGCAATTTTCAGCTGCAGCGCCTCTTCATCAAAACTGACAGGAATGATTGTATGACGATCGGCAATTTCCTTCGGGATCATGGCCAGCGCACCCTGATCTGGAATAACAGTGCCCAGGTCAACACTGCCAACGCCCAGTATTTTTCCGAGCACATCGCGCATAACGGATTCGGATACAAAACCGAGCGAAACCAGGATCTCTCCAATCAGCCGTCCGTTTTTCTTCTGCTCGGTAAGCGCGATCTCGACCTGATCATAGGTCACCAGGCCTTTTGCGATCAGCTCTTCACCAAGGCGTGTTTTTTTCTTTGTGACAGCGGGTGCGTTCATGATTACTGCACTGCTCCAAGGTGAGCGAGCCTGTTTTTGACGGCGTCAGGAGAGAAGCTGATATGTTTACCTGTCGCCAGTTTTAAACTGTCTTCATAAAATGCTTTTGCTTCTTTGTGTTTACCAAGGTGATCCAGGCTTACAGCCAGATTATAGGCATAATA
>JASFVM010000055.1:0-11153 GCA_050049835.1 Gammaproteobacteria bacterium | reverse complement strand
GTTCATGCGCCTGTTTGAATAAAGCGCGTAACTTCTCATCATCAAGCGCAGCCACGATCAACAGGATGCAATCCGAGTTGATGGCGCGTGCTTCAAATACCTGGTAGGGATCGATAATGAAGTCCTTGCGTATAACCGGCAATGAACAGGCGTATCTTGCCTGTTGCAAATACTCTTCAGCGCCCTGAAAGAAGTCTTTATCGGTCAGCACTGACAGACAGGCTGCGCCATGTGTTTCATAGCTCTGCGCAATAGCTGCGGGATCGAATTGCTGGCGAAGCAGCCCCTTGCTCGGTGATGCCTTTTTGATTTCGGCAATCACAGCAGGCTGATGGTTAGCCAGACGTTTCTCGATGCCTGCAATAAACCCGCGTACAGGGTCAGCGGCCTCGGCACGGCTTTGTATTTCCTGCGTGCCAACCTCCTTTGAACGTTCGCAAATTTCTTCCGCCTTGCGCTGAAGAATAATATTCAAAATATCCTGTCGATTATCAGACATCGGACCTGGTTCAGGTGTTGGTTGCTTTTATCAGTTGCTCCAGCTTCGCGGCGGCTTCACCGCTGGCAATGACCTGCCTGGCGCGCTCAACACCTTCCACCAGGCTGGCAGCAAGGCCGGCTGCATAGATCGCAGCACCCGCATTCAGACAAACGATATCTTTCGCCGGTCCTTCTTCATCGGCCAGCACCGACTTGATGATAGCCAGACTGTGTTCGGCATCTTCCGCCCTGATTGTCGACAAGTCAGCCCTCCGCATCGCAAAATCCTCGGGCTGAACTGTATACGTGGTAATTTCTCCGTCCTTGAGCTCGGCGACATGTGTCACTGCACCGATGCTGATTTCATCGAGCCCGTCGTCTGCGTGCACCACCATCACATGATTACTGCCCAGCTGTTGCAATACCCGGGCAAGCGGCTCAACCCAGTTATTACTAAAAACACCGAGCACCTGGTTTGGCGCACCGGCAGGATTGGTTAAAGGCCCCAGCACATTGAAAATCGTGCGCACGGCCATCTCACGGCGCGGCCCGATGGCATGTTTCATTGCGCTATGGTGTAATGGCGCAAACATAAACCCCACACCGATTTCACTGACACAGCGGGCCACCTGCTCTGGGCTTAATTCAAGATTGACACCGGCCGCCTCGAGCACGTCGGCACTGCCTGACTTGCTGGATACCGAACGGTTGCCGTGCTTGGCAACCTTGCCACCCGCGGCAGCAACAACAAAGGCACTTGCCGTTGATATATTGAAACTACCCGATGCATCACCGCCGGTACCACATGTATCAACCAGGCGCTCCTTGTCTACTTCAACCCTGGTGGACAGTTCACGCATTACACTGGCGGCGGCAGCAACTTCTTCAACCGTCTCTCCTTTCATGCGTAGCCCGATCAGAAAGCCGCCAACCTGTGCAGGTGTTGCTTCGCCTGTCATAATCAATCGCATCACAGATGCCATCTCATCTGAAGTCAGATTTTTATGTTCGGTCACCGCCTTGATTGCGGATTGCATATCCATAGTCGTCTCGTTGTCTTTGCTATGTTGTCAGGAAATTTTTCAACAGATCATGCCCATGTTCTGTAAGAATGGACTCGGGGTGAAATTGCACTCCTTCAACCGCCAGCTGCTTGTGCCTGACGCCCATAATCTCATCCATCTCGCCGTTCACGGTCTCGGTCCAGGCAGTAATCTCAAGACAATCCGGCAGGGTATTCTTGTCGATGACCAGTGAATGATAACGTGTTGCCGTGTAGGGATTACTCAGACCCTTGAATACATATTTACTCTTATGGTGTACAAGTGATGTCTTGCCATGCATGATTTCACGTGCATGTACTATCTTGCCGCCATACACCTGTCCGATACTTTGATGCCCCAGGCACACCCCCAGAATGGGAACTTCGCCGGCAAAAGCCCGAATTACATCCATAGATATACCTGCTTCGTCAGGTGTACAGGGCCCGGGCGATATCATGATATGCTCCGGCTTCAGCGCCTTGAGCTCGTCAACGGAAACTTCATCATTTCGGAATACCCTGACATCCGCACCCAGCTCACCCAGGTACTGCACCAGGTTGTAGGTGAAAGAATCATAATTGTCGATCATTATCAGCATTTCAATTCCAACGCAAAGTCGCAAAGACGCAGAGTGCGCAAAGGTTATAAATTATTAACGATTCGTTTGATACCATCTTTAACCACGGCCTCATTGAAATTGATCAATAGCCCCAGCTTTATGCCACTCAGTCTCATATATGATAAAAGCTGCGCCCGGTGTACCGGCAGTAATGATTCAACCACTTTCAACTCCACAACAACCTTGTCAGCAACCAGCATATCCATTCTGTAATCGATATCGAAATTAAGTCCCTTATATTCACCCGTTAATAATAACTCTGTATTTACATTAATTGCCTTTAATCGTAACTCCCTTACCATGCATTGTTGATATACAGATTCAAGCAACCCCGGGCCCAGATGCTTATGCACCTCGATTGCTGCACCAATTACATGTTTCGAAACTTCATTTTCATCCATATTCACAATCCTTTGTGCTCTTTGCGCCTCCGCGTCTTTGCGTTAAATATTTAAAAACTCAGATTATACCCGCATAAGGCGACGCCAGCGGCTCGCCGACAAACAGTCCCTGTCCCGGCCAGGCGACACTTTTCCAGTAAGCCTCGATCAGAGTCTCACCACGGGTGTAGCGATCGATAACGACGGCCGGATGTGGAAATTTCTGTGGGAATGCACAGGGCTCAACCACAGTACCATAACTGGCTGTTACGCCTGCCTCAAGCCAGCGCAGGATACTCATCTGGCGACCATCAAACAGAACACCGCCGGCTGATGTAAGATGATCCGCAATTGCACCGTCAAGATAATGATTGCTGTTGATCGCCTCCACCTGCTTGAGGCCGGTCAGGTAAAACAGCACATCATCCCTGCCTGCAAGCGCATCAGTATGCTCTATCTTGATACTGATCCGCCCGGCCAGCTGATTCAGGACTGCCGGATAAACATGTGCGCGCACATTTCTCGCCCTGTCACTGGTACTGACGAGGTAGGCGGTACCTTTCGGGTATGAAGCATCTGCTGCCACACCCCTGTCAATCATGTCGCGGATCTGTTCAAACGAGCTGCCTGCGAGCATCATTGTCGGCCGTATGCCGAGATCATGATAGGGCCGGCGCGTTGCTGCATTGAAGTAAGCGCTCTTTCTGGTAGGCTTGCATCCCTTTGCGCAATAAGCCTCGTCAAAACCGAACGCAAAGGCGCTGGTAATTGACATACACCCGACCTTGTATGGCTGACTCCAGGCCAGTGCATAAAACTGTATGTTCGATGGCGTACGCTCCTTTAACTGCTGAAAAACCTGGTCGAATTTGTTCTGCCCGATAGCCTTTTTATCGACAGGTAAATCCACCGTGATAACATGTTCATCCGGTATGCCACGTTTCAACTGGTAATAGTCGGCGATGCGCTTGCTTTGCGGGTCGTTGGCATTGACCACAATCGCCAGTTGCTGCCCGGCATACCTGGCTGAAGCAGTCGACGATAACACCAGGCTAACGACAGCAACACAAAGCCTGATCAACCTCATCAGCCTGTTCCTTTCTTCAGGCCGGCTTCTGCCAATGCCACGGCGCGGAAAATCGCCCGTGCCTTGTTCATGGTCTCGGCCCACTCATTCTCAGGCACCGAGTCGTAAACAATTCCCGCACCTGCCTGAATCGACAGCTGGTTATCCTTGATCACCGCGGTACGTATAGCTATTGCCGTATCCATATTGCCGTTCCATGACAGATAACCGACAGCGCCTGAATATATTCCGCGCTTGACCGGCTCGAGTTCATTGATGATTTCCATCGCCCGGATCTTGGGTGCTCCGCTGACCGTACCTGCCGGAAAGGTTGCGCGTAATACATCCATCGCATTCATACCATCCCGCAACTCTCCGGTGACATTGGACACGATGTGCATAACATGCGAGTAACGCTCGACGATCATTTTTTCAGTCAGCTCAACACTGCCGGTCTTGCTGACACGGCCGACATCATTACGGCCAAGATCGATCAACATCAGATGCTCGGCAAGCTCCTTAGGATCTGCCAGCAGATCCAGTTCAAGCGCCTTGTCAGATGCCTCGTCCTTGCTGCGCGGCCGCGTACCTGCAATCGGGCGCACTGTAATCTGGTTGTCTTCAAGATGAACCAGTATCTCAGGTGAAGAGCCGACAACATGATGATCACCAAGGTCCAGGTAATACATATACGGCGATGGATTGAGGCTGCGCAACGCTCGATACAATTCAAGCGGCCTTGCATGATAGGGAATGGTCAGGCGTTGTGACAGCACTACCTGCATAATGTCACCATCGATGATGTACTGCCTTGCCCTGTCGACAGCCGATTTATAGCCGTCTTCGGTAAAGCCGGAAATAAAGTCAGACTCGCTAACCTGCGTCACCTTGTGTGCCGGCGTTGCCGGAACAGGCCTGGCCAGCCCCTCCTCTATCTGACGCAGCCGTTTTTCACCATCGGCCAGTGCCTCAGGATGGTGAGGGTCGACATGAACGATGATGTACAGCTTGCCGGAAAGGTTGTCGAACACAACGACCTCATCCGAGACCATCAGTAATACGTCCGGTGTTGCCAGTGGATCGGGTTTTTCCTCGTGATCCAGGCGGGACTCTATATAGGCAATGGTTTCATAGCCAAAATAACCTACCAGCCCACCGGTGAATCTCGGCAGATCGGAATATTCATGCACCTTGTAACGCGCCTGGAACTCACTGATCCAGTCAAGCGGATCTTCAACCACTTGTTCGGAAACGATGCTGCCATCAACTTCTGTCGTTACCTTGCGCTTGTTGATCTTGATGACGGTTCTGCACGGCAGGCCGATAATGGAGTAGCGACCCCATTTTTCACCGCCCTGTACGGATTCGAACAGGTAGGAATACGGCGCATTTGCCAGCTTCAGGTAGGTGCTGAGCGGGGTATCGAGATCCGCCAGCACTTCACGCACCAGCGGTACACGATTACAGTCGGTTTTTATCAGGCTTTCGATTAACGCGTTTTTATCAATTTCAGGTGACATGTCATTTTCCAGTACAAAAGTTTACAGGCGCAATACACAACGAATCACCATCGCCAGCTGAAACTATGCACTTGTTTGTCTTGTACGGAAAATACGTTCATCAGGAAATCCCGGCTGACTGATATCAAAGTTACCAGCCGCCTGTTACCAGTCAACAATGTCCTTTATTTCAGCCATCGAGTCAACCACCGCATCGGGATTGTAATCGCGAATGTCTTCCCCGTGATTATAGCCATAGGACATGCATACTATCCGGAAACCGGCAGCGCGAGCCGCCTTTACATCACTCATTGAATCACCAATCATCAGAGATGCCACCGGACGTGTTTCGAGTTGCTCTGCAGCGTGCAGCAGAGGCATGGGATCGGGTTTTTTGCGCTCAAGCATGTCGCCGCAAATAACGATCTCGAAATAATCATGCACACCGAGATCCTTTAGCAGCGGCAAGGTGAACTGGCTGGCCTTGTTGGTCACACAACCAATGCGTACGCCGGTCGTCTTGAGAAAATCCAGCGCCTCGGTCACTCCGCTATAAAGACAACTGCGTTTAGAAGTATTTTTCCGGTAAAGTGCCTCGAATATCGGCAGCGCCCTTACATATAAAGCCTCATCTGGCTCGCCTTCCAGCCGGTCAAGCAGGGCGCGTTTCACCAGGCGTTCAACGCCATTGCCGACCCACTGGCGCACTTTTGCTTCACCACGCTCCGGCATGCCGAGCTCGCGCAGCATGGCATCAACACAGTAGGCAAGATCAGGTACGCTGTCTACCAGGGTACCGTCAACATCGATCAGTACCATTTCGGGTCGCTTCAGCTTCATCTCGACGACTTCTGCAGCTGATTCCATTTACTGATCAGCTTTGGCCAGCTCTTCACGCATCTTGCCGATGACCGTATCATAAACGTTAGGATCACTTTCAGATGCAGCCCCGAATATCGCGGAACCGGCAACGAAGGTATCGGCACCGGCTTCAGCAATTTCGCGGATGTTATCCACCTTGACGCCACCGTCGATTTCGAGACGGATGTCATACCCGGAGTCATCAATGATCTTGCGCGCCTCACGCAGTTTGCCCATTGTCGATGGAATGAAAGACTGGCCACCGAAACCGGGGTTGACCGACATCAGTAATACCATGTCGACCTTGTCGAGCACATAATCGAGATAGCTCAGCGGTGTAGCAGGATTGAACACCAGTCCGCTCTTGCAGCCGCTTTCACGCACCAGTTGCAGACTACGGTCGATATGCTCGGAAGCTTCTGGATGAAACGTAATGTAGGTAGCGCCCGCCTTGGCGAAATCCGGAATAATACGATCGACAGGCTTGACCATCATATGTACATCGATGTCTGCGGTAACACCATGGTCACGCAGCGCTTCACAGACCAGCGGGCCGATTGTCAGGTTGGGCACATAATGATTATCCATAACGTCAAAATGTACAATGTCCGCGCCTGCTTTCAGCACGTTATCGACTTCCTCACCCAGTCGCGCGAAATCTGCAGACAGGATGGATGGGGCAATTTTGAAATCCGCCATGATTATTCCTCTTGGGCTCAGTACTCTAAAGGGCGCACACTTTACAACATTGTGGCGCGGGAGTCTCTAGCATGCGATCCCGGCCACCGGGCGGTATCTCGGGCAGGCGCTGGAGTGAAGTGTGCCAAGCCTGTAAGATGCCGGCAACCACGAACCGGAGAACACTATGTCTGTGAGTATTGCACTGCACCTGCTATCCGCTGTTATTTGGGTCGGCGGAATGTTTTTTGCCTACATGGCCCTGCGTCCGGCAGCAGCACGGCTGCTTGAACCACCCCATCGCCTGCAGCTTTGGGTACAGGTATTCAAGCTGTTCTTTGTCTGGGTGTGGCTCAGCATTTTCGTCATACTGGTCACCGGTTACTGGATGCTGTTCAACGTGTTCGGTGGTTTCGCCGGGGCGGGTACTCATATTCATATCATGCACGGCGCAGGCATTATCATGGTGTTGATCTATATGCACGTGTTTTTTGCACCCTACCGCCGGCTCAGACACGCTGTCATTGTTGAAGATTATCCCGAGGGCGGCAGGCGGCTTGCACAAATCCGCAAACTGATAGCATTGAACCTTTCAATC
This sequence comes from Gammaproteobacteria bacterium, assembly GCA_050049835.1. GTDB lineage: Bacteria > Pseudomonadota > Gammaproteobacteria > SZUA-229 > SZUA-229 > JABDQW01. The sequence goes on along the minus strand of JASFVM010000055.1, from coordinate 3,929 downwards.
GGCCTGCTTGTCGTAATCATTGCCAGTGCAGGCAGGTACATGTGATCCGCTTTTCCTGAGTACAGGTTTTACGGTATCATGCCACGCATAGGCATATTCCAGACACGCTTTATTATTATAAGTGTTTGATTAACGAATTTTTTTACTGATATACCAGGTAACAGATCACACCTGTGGAGATGAATATGAAACGCCGAATTCTGACTGTACTTTCTGCTGCTGTACTGGCCACTGCTGCCAATGTCGCAGCCGCAGGCGACGCTGCCGCCGGCAAGGCAAAAGCTGCTTCCTGTGCCGGTTGTCATGGCGCTGACGGTATCAGTGCAGTCCCCACTTACCCGAACCTGGCTGGCCAGAAAGAAGCCTACCTGGTGAAGCAAATGAAAGCTTTCAGGGACGGCACACGCACGGATCCGACCATGAACGCGATGGCCAAGCCACTGAGCGATGCCGACATCGATAACCTGTCCGCCTACTACGCAGGTCTCAAGTAAGTCAGCCGCACTCGACGATGAAAAGCCCCATCGGCACTGAAGCCTGTGGGGCTTTTTTATTACGCTTACTACTGGTTACGGTCTGCCTCGCCCTGTTTGCCTCTGGTGCTGCAGCCGGCCCCTTCCTGACCCGTGATCAGAACCCGTTCACCCTGGTTTACGGGCAACCACTGCCAACAGCAGCCCGGCTGCCCGCACCGGGATCGTTAAGCTATTCATTCTCTGCAGATATCGCCAATACCCTGAATGTGGAAACGCGTGCCAGTGAGACGTTGTACGTGGACTTCGAGGCATACAACCTGAATCTGGAAATAACTTATGCACTGAATGAACGCTGGGCGATAAAACTGGACGTACCGTATATCTACCGCAATGGCGGCAGCTTCGACCACGCTATCGATGAATGGCACAAAGTGTTCGGCCTGCCGCGAGCAAACCGGCCTGCGGTTGCAGACGATCAGTTCAGAATATCTTATGCCCGCAATGGCGTTACCTACACCGATTTGAGTTCAGCGCAAGCGGGCCTGGCCGATATTCAGGTTGGACTCGGTCACAGCCTGCATGCATCAGCCGGCCATGCCCTCAGTGTCTGGGCCGCAGTCGACCTGCCGGCGGGTGAAACGGATAAACTGACGGGCAATGATGATCTGGATTATTCCCTGTGGCTTGCCGGCTCAAGCCAGGTCGGCACATCATCAGAACTGGACGCCAACATCGGAGTCGTTGTGCCGGGTGATTCTGTTTTACCGGGCCTGCCGACTGAAGACATGGTTATCTTTGGCCACGCGGGTATGCATATTGCCCTGAACCGGATGTTTGCCCTTAAGTTGCAACTGGCGGGACATACCGCTTACTACAGGGATACTTCGCTCGATTTCCTCGACCATGCGCTGATTATTATATTTGGCGGTTCGATAAACACCGGCAGGTGCTCGGCAATTGATGTTGGTTTCAGCGAGGACATCCTCGCCGGCACATCACCGGATATTGCGCTGCTCATCAGCTGGAAATCCTATTTCAATGAATGTGTCTAGATCACGCACTGGCATCCTGATGTGTGAGATCCCGCGCAGCGCGTAAAACCTCCACGCCCGCATCCGCTTTATGTCCGTGGGTGCTCAAATATCGTTTCCATGCATTCGAGCCTGGCATATGTTTATACAGGCCATGCAAATGACGCGCAATAGTATGCAGGCGTTCTCCCGTACCCAGCTGCTCTTCGGCATAGCCGATGTATTCATCAATGATTTCATTTCTGGAACGATCAGCAGCAGGCTCAGCGTAGAACAGGTGGTCAACCTGCGCCAGCAGGTAGGGATTATGGTAGGCCTCTCTGCCCAGCATCACCCCGTCGACACGTTGCAGATGCAATGCCATCTCGTCCAGGTTTCTGATGCCGCCGTTGATCACAATATTGAGCTGCGGGTAATCTTGCTTGAGACGGTAGACAAAGTCATATTTGAGGGGCGGGATTTCACGGTTCTGTTTCGGGCTGAGCCCTTTCAACCAGGCCTTGCGCGCATGGACGATAAACGTGTCACAGCCCGATGCCGCGACGGTTTCGATAAAGGCATTAAAGGCCTCGTAACTTTCCATATCATCGATGCCGATACGGCACTTCACCGTAACCGGGACGGCAACAGCTGCGCGCATGGCATGGATCGCTTCCGCCACCAGCTCCGGCTCAGCCATCAGGCAGGCGCCGATGCGCCCCGACTGCACCCTGTCACTGGGACAGCCGACGTTGAGATTGACCTCGGAGAAACCGGCATTCTCGGCAATGCGGCTGCATTCGGCGAGTTCCGCCGGTTCACTGCCACCCAGCTGGATCGCCAGCGGCAATTCCCTGGCATCAAAGCGTAACAGTCTGTCCCTGTCACCATGCAAGATAGCGCCTGTTGTCACCATTTCGGTATACAGCAGTACCTTTCTGGAAATCAGGCGGAGGAGATACCTCGCATGACGGTCGGTGTAACCCATCATCGGCGCAATTGAGACAGTACGGTTCAACATGCCGTCATTCTACCTGATGCTCACCCGCCGATTGAAGGTCCGCAAGGCGTGAATCAATAGCGGCTAGTGATCGCTTTCCCTGTTATCCAGCAGCGACAACATCCAGGCCGCCGCAACGGGGTCGTTGTTTATCGACGCAGCGAATGAAGCCAATGCATCGGTCGCCATTTGCTGCCAGGTATTTTCACCAGTAAGTTCAGCAAGCAGCTGCAGGTTTTCAATAGCAATCGCATTGGGTGCAGGCAAAGCGCCATCATAGGCCGATTTCGAACGAAACAGCAGGTTCCTGTCGGATCCCGATTCGTAATAACCGCCCTTGGTGCTGTCCTCGAACAGTTGTTGCTGTTTTGCCGTCAGCTGTTTAGCCAGCGACAACCATTGCCTGTTTTTTGTTTGCCTGTGTAAATTCAGCAGCGCGTTTACATACCACACATAGTCATCGAGCGTCGCATTGATACCTGCCTGATCTGCACGGATGCGGCGATACAACTGGCTTGTCCTGTTATCCATCAGGTTATGCTGTAAAAAACCCGCTGCGTTCACTGCAGCATCAAGGTAGCGCTTGTCATCAAACACGCGTGCGGCTTCGACCAGCGCCCTGATCATCATTCCGTTCCATGCGGTGATGATTTTGTCATCAAGGTGCGGACGCGGTCTTTTCAGGCGTGCTGCATATAGTTTCTGCTTAACCCGGCTGACAAGGGCCGATTCGTCATCTGTCAGTTCCCTGTGCCTGAACTCGTCACTGATATGCAGGATATTGAGCTGCTCAAAGTCGCCACGCGGATCCGACTGGATATTACCTGACTGTGCAATATTGAAATAATCCTTAACAAACTTCCATTCATCGCTGCTTGATATGCGCTGTATTTCTTCTGCCCGCCACAGATAATACGCACCCTCGGCATATTCACCCGGCTGGTTCGATCGTTCACTGCTGGCATCGAGCGCCGAGTAGAATGCGCCGCCGGTATGCAGCATTTCACTTAACGTGAAGCCCAGTGTGGCAGCAACGACATCACGATAGCGTTCATCAGGATCTATCTCATACAAACGGGTATAGGCCAGTGACATCAAAGCCTGGGTATAAAGCATTTTTTCAAAATGCGGCACCAGCCACTGCGCATCAACCGAGTAACGGTGAAAGCCACCGCCAACATGATCATAGATACCACCTTGTGTCATGGCAGTCAGCGTATCGCGAATCATCATGAACGCCTGTTCCGAACCGGGTTCGCTGCTGGCCGCAACATCCAGCAGCAGCTTGTAGATTCCAGGACGCGGGAATTTCGGCGCAGCACCAAAACCGCCGTATTCGTCATCAAAAATATCAGCGATTTGTTCAACTGCCCGTTGGCGAATGTCTCTGTCGATACTGGCTCCGACTGCACTCTCATCAGCTGCCGCCTTGATATGCGCCGC
>JASFVM010000305.1:0-3588 GCA_050049835.1 Gammaproteobacteria bacterium | reverse complement strand
TCCTTGAACGCGGACTGCGGCTGCCTTTGGATATCAGCGACAGACGGCCGTGATTGCGGCTGAATATTTCCAGTATCTGGCTGGTTTCCCGGTAGGGGCGTTTATGCAGAATGTAGGCGGGTTCGGCGTTGACTTGCATGCTTTCTTTCTCTCGCAAAGGCGCCAAGTGCGCAAAGAAAAGCCAGTATTATGTTTTGTACTTTAGGCATGAATAATATACTTTCCTGGCGTTCTTAGCGCCTTGGCGAGAATAACCTATTCGGTAGTGTAGCCCAGGCTTGCCAGCGCGCGCTCGTCATTGGACCAGCCTTCGCGCACCTTGACCCATAACTCCAGGTAGACCTTGCCATCGATCATTTTCTCGATATCACCACGCGCCTTGGTACCAATACTTTTCAACCTCGCACCCTTGCGCCCGATAATGATAGCTTTTTGGCCCCTGGTCTCCACGAAGATGGTGGCGAATATCCGGGTGATCGCCTCGCCCTCTTCATAACGATCAATTTCGACCGTTGTCGTGTAGGGCAGCTCCTGGCCCAGTTCGCGGATCAATTTCTCGCGTATGATTTCGGCGGACAGAAAACGCATATTCCTGTCGGTTATCTGATCATCGGGGAAAAAGGGCGCATTTTCCGGCAGTCGTTCAAAAACTTCGGCCTCCAGCCGGGTAATATTCTCCGCATGCAAGGCGCTCAAGGGCACAACTGAATCAAACTGCCTCATTGCTGACAGCTTTTCCATATATGGCAGCAGTTCATTTTTATCATCGACCTTGTCAATTTTATTCACTACCAGAAGAACGGGGGCTGTTACGTCCTGCAAACGTTGCAATACTATTTCATCTTCCTCGGTCCATTGCATGGCCTGCACCACGAACAAAACCAGGTCAACATCATTGAGTACGGAGCTGGCTGCGCGGTTCATATAGCGGTTAATCGCCGTGCTGCGCCTGTTATGGATACCGGGCGTATCGACATAAATAACCTGCGACGTATCAGATGTTTTGACACCGAGAATCTGATGCCGCGTAGTCTGTGGTTTACGCGAGGTAATGCTGATCTTCTGTTCGAGAATGTGGTTGAGCAATGTGGATTTGCCTACGTTTGGCCTGCCGATGATGGCAACAAATCCACAGTGAAAGGCGGTGTCGTTCATGGTGTGTACTGTATCAGAGACTGCCTGTTCAGGAAGCAATTTTCCTGCTGACTTCCTCGATTGCATGCTCCGCGGCCGCCTGTTCTGCCTTGCGTCTGCTTCTGCCTTCCGCTGTAGTAGTACATTCGAGCTCCTCGATTTTGCACTCAACCATGAACATCTGTTGATGGGCCTTGCCGCTTACTCCAAGCACGGTATACTCGGGCAAAGCATAGTGCCTGGACTGCAGCAGTTCCTGCAGGCGTGTCTTCGGGTCTTTCAGTGTCTGGACATCAGGTATATTCTGCAGTTTTTCTTCGTACAAACGAAGAACAAGACTGCGGCAGGTATCAAAGCCACCGTCGAGATAAACAGCACCAAGGATAGCTTCCACTGCATCCGCCAGAATCGAATCACGCCGGCGCCCACCACTTTTCAACTCGCCTGATCCCAGTTTGATATATTCGCCAAGTTCCAGCTGTTTGGCGATATCGGCAAGACTGTCCTTATTGACCAGGCTGGCCCGCAGGCGACTCAAGTCACCTTCCTGCATATCGGGATACTGTTCAAACAACCTCGCAGCGATGACAAAATTAAGAATGCCGTCACCAAGGAACTCCAGGCGTTCGTTATTGATAGCAGCAGCACTTCTGTGGGTAAGTGCTTCTGTCAGCAGCGCCTCATTGCTGAAGGCGTACTCAAGTTGAGAAGAGAGCGACGTTAGCGCATTGTTATGCGCCATCAACCAGTGAATCCATGCTCAAAGTCTTGGTACCGTTGCTTCATGCTTGAAATCAACAATGTAATCAAGTGACCCGATCAGCTTGCCGCGAGGTTGATATTCAATTGTTATAAGGTAATCGTTTCTGACTTTCTTTATCGTAATATGTTCAGTCGTTACACTGTAAACATTATTTACACGCAGCCTCTTTGTAATAATTTCTTTCAGCTTTTTAGGTGTCTTGCCCCGAACCGTTGAATCCATTTCCAGGTTTTTCATCATCGTCTTGACGCTGTGATCATTGATATAAACAGGCACAACATTGAGAGCGATGATTGCGTTGAACAACACAACCGCAAGGATCCCCAGCCAGCTGATTAACGTTAAACCTTTCTGCTTTTTCATAAAGCTACCCTCATTCATCTATCATGCGGCCGATACGGTCCCATTTCACGCCACCATTCCAGTGCATCCATATCATGAACGCCTCTCCAACCAGGTTTCTTTCCGGCACCGGCCCCCAAACGCGACTGTCATTACTGTTGTCACGATTATCGCCCATGACGAAATACATGCCATCAGGGACGATATATTCACCTTCCAGGCTGTTTGGCCTGCCTGGCTGCAGCAGAATTTCATGCTTGACACCCTGCAGGTCTTCTCTGTATTCATTTGCATGGGCCTGACCCGGCCCTGCGTATTCCCCGGCAAATTCCCTTTGTACGGGCTTACCATTTACATAGAGCACCTTGTTGAAATAAGCAATATGATCGCCGGGTAAACCGACAATTCTTTTGATGTAATCCAGCGACGTATCACGTGGATATCTGAACACCACGACGTCGCCACGCTCAGGCTCGCCGGTTTCGATTATCTTCCTGTTCAATACCGGCAGGCGAATTCCGTAAGCGAACTTGTTTACCAGGATGAAGTCGCCGATGTACAGTGAAGGCAGCATCGAGCCCGAGGGTATGCGGAAAGGTTCGACAATAAAGCCACGCAGGATGAAAACGATAAGCAGCACCGGAAAAAACGATTTTGAATATTCGACGATGACCGGTTCTTTACCACCACGCTTGATTTCAACGCCCTGGTGGATGTCTGATTGTTCCTGGAACACCTTGCTTCGCCGTGGCGCCAGCACCCAGACGTCAAGCGCCCAGATGAAACCCGTTATGACCGTGCCAAGAAATAGATAAAAAGAAAAATCAAAAACCATCATGAGCAATCACTTACCTTCCACTTTGAGTACGGCAAGGAAGGCTTCCTGAGGAATTTCAACTTTGCCAAACTGTTTCATTCGTTTCTTCCCTGCCTTTTGTTTTTCCAGCAGCTTGCGCTTGCGTGTCGCATCACCACCATAACATTTTGCTGTTACATTTTTACGCAACGCCTTGACATTGGTGCGCGCAATAATATGTCGACCTATGGCAGCCTGTATTGCCACATCAAACATCTGCCGCGGAATCAGCTCCTTCATTTTTTCTGCAACTTCACGGCCACGGCGCTGACTCACGTCTCGATGTGCAATTATAGACAATGCATCGACTCTTTCACCGTTAATCAGTATATCAACCTTGACCAGGTCCGCCGCCTGAAAACGCGCGAAATCATAATCGAATGACGCATAGCCACGACTGACCGACTTCAATCTGTCGAAGAAATCCAGCACAACCTCGCTCAACGGCATCTCGTAAACCAGCGATACCTGCCGGCCGAGGTACTGCATGTTC
>JASFVM010000304.1:0-3601 GCA_050049835.1 Gammaproteobacteria bacterium | reverse complement strand
GTCGCATTCAACTCAGAGGTTGTTGTTCTAACAGCTTTGCGTGTATCTGCAGTTGAATTCTTCTTCTCTGCTGCGATGGCACGTTGCTTTCTTTTCATCTGCGCCGCATGGCGTTTTCTCAGTCGACGTGATTCGTTCAGCAGCTTTTTGGATTCAGCTGATCTTGCAGTGACAGCCTTGTTGGCCTTCTCAAGGGCGGATTCAAGGTTGTTAACTGCGGAATTGATTGAATTGGCAATGACGCTATTTCTGGCAACGGGCTTTTTTGATGCGGGCATTAATTAGCTCCTGATTTTTATTTTGTTATTAAATTAGGGAACGTGAGTCTAACAGCTGCACGCAATAATTTGAAATCAGGGCACGGTATCAGGCTCTGCAACAAAATCGCAATGATTTGATTTGTTAACAGTGTGTTCTTTCGTTATCGTTTACCGATGTCGATATAATCACGCATGGTGGGACCTGTGTATAGCTGCCGTGGTCGCCCGATACGCTGATTATCTTCACCTATCATCTCCATCCATTGCGCTACCCAGCCTACAGTGCGTGCGATAGCAAACATCACCGTGAACATATTGGTGGGAATACCTATTGCCTTGTAGATAAGACCGGAATAAAAATCTACATTCGGATAAAGTTTTCTTTCAATGAAGTAATCGTCATTCAATGCAATCTCTTCCAGTTTGAGCGCCAGCTCAAATGTGGGATCATTTGCATCGCCGAGTTTTGCCAGTACTTCGTGACACATCTTGCGAATGATCCGTGCGCGCGGATCATAGTTTTTGTAGACACGGTGGCCAAAGCCCATAAGACGAAAGGCATCATTTTTGTCCTTGGCGCGTGCAAGAAACTTCGGGATATTATCAACAGTACCAATTTCATCCAGCATATTAAGCACGGCTTCATTGGCACCACCATGCGCCGGGCCCCACAATGCGGTAATGCCGGAAGATATACAGGCAAAAGGATTGGCCAGAGAACTGCCGGCCAGGCGGACAGTCGAGGTGCTGGCGTTCTGTTCGTGATCGACATGCAGGATAAAAATGAGGTCGAGTGCCTTTTCCGCAACAGGATCGACTTCGTATGGTTCGCAAGGCACGGAGAACATCATTTGCAGCAGGTTGGCCGTGTAGCTCAGGGCGTTGTCGGGGTACACCTGCGGTTCGCCGACAGAATGCTTGTAACTGGCGGCTGCAATCGTCGGCATTTTTGCAATCAGACGATGCGCGGCAATCTCGCGGTGATCGGAGTTACTGATGTCAGTTGAGTCATGGTAGAAAGCCGACAATGACCCGACCACGCCAACCATGGTGGCCATCGGGTGCGCATCATGATAGAAGCCGCCGAATAACCGTTTTAAGGATTCATTCAGCATACTGTGCCTGACGATCACGTTGCTGAAGTTTTCAAGTTGTTGTTTGTTTGGCAGTTCGCCATACAGCATCAGACAGGCGACTTCGATAAAACTGCTTTTTTCTGCCAGCTGTTCGATGGGATAACCGCGATACAGCAGCTTGCCATCTTCGCCATCCAGATAGGTCAGTTCGCTTTGGCAACTTGCGGTTGAAAGAAACCCCGGATCAAATGTGAAGTAGCCCATTTCTCGAAAAAACCGGCCGATGTCCACGGCCTGCGGGCCGAGAGTCGATTGTTTGACAGGTAACTCAATCTGCTTGCCGGTTTTATTATCGGTAATCGTAACTGTATGTTCACTCATCTTGCTTGTCACCATTTAACTATGGTTGCAGGGCTGTCTACAGCAGACATATTATGGAAGCCGGGTTGACATGTTAGTTCGCTTACCCATGACGGCTCATACACTGAAGGCGTTATACACAGCTGTTATTTCAGCCAAAAGTGCGATTCATTCATTCTTTCTCGACTCTGCGATTTTCTGTTTTTTCCATTCACGATGTCTGTTGATAATCGCAAGCACTTCAACAGGATCATCCGTCATATACAGCAGGTCGAGATCACTACTTATGATGGTCTCGTTTTCAACCATAATATTCTTTATCCAGGTATACAAGCCCTGCCAGTATTCACTGCCAAACAGAATCAAGGGTAACGGATAGATTTTTGCGGTTTGCATCAGCGTCAATGCTTCGAACAACTCATCGAGTGTGCCAAAACCTCCGGGCATACAGATGTAACCCATCGAATGTTTGACGAACATCACCTTGCGGGCGAAGAAATACCTGAACTCCAGTTTCATGTTCTGGTATACATTGGGCAGTTGTTCATGTGGTAACTGGATATTGAGGCCGACCGATTTGCCTTCGGCCTCGGTGGCTCCCCTGTTGGCTGCCTCCATAATTCCACCGCCACCACCAGTGATTATCGAATAGCCATCTTTAACAAGCCGATGTGAAATATCACGAGCTAGCTGGTAGTAGGCATTGTCCGGCCTGAGTCTTGCCGAACCAAAGATGGAAATGGCGAAACCAATATCACTGAGCTTGTCAAAGCCTTCTGTAAACTCACTGATAATGCGGAACATCCGCCAGGATTCATCCCCTTTGAGATCATCAATCATGGACGCAGAGACTTGTAAGGTTATTGGAATGACGTACGTTAAGACTAGCCTAAAAGCTGTAATATTGCTGTTGATGCCGTGGTCTTTAAACTGTAAACCGTTCAAAGCTGTTCTATATCCAGCAGCTCTGCCAGTTTTTTGATAAAACTTTGCCTGTCCACGTATTGAATGGCCTGCATGCCGGTTGATTTTGCTGTTGCCACATTACGCTCACTGTCATCGATGAAAAGTATCTTTGCCGGCGACAGGCCAAGGTCTGCTGCCACATCGGTAAATTGCGACGGGTCACGCTTCCCTTTGCCAATGTAGAAACTGTTGTAGATGTGATCAAAATAGCTGTAAAAATGATCACGTGCATCGAGTGTGTCCAGCCAGTCTACCTGATCACTGAGGATGCCGGTGACATACCCCCGGCTGCTGAGCTTTGACACCAGTTCCAGCATCCATGGCCTGATGACGAAACCATTGAATATCTGTTGTCTGAAAAAAGCATCATCACCCTGCAGCCCGGTACGTTCACGTAGCAGTGCCCAGAAACCTGCCTCGCTGCCTTTGCCCAATACGAAACCCGAATCATAGACAGCCTGCATTCCACTGTCGGTGATGGTGTCCACGTCCAGACCCTGCTCTCTCGCCAGCCTCTGCAGGCCATTGCTGAAGCCTTCCTCTGCCAGCACTCCTCCATAATCAAATAGTACAGCTTGTATTTCAGCCATTATCTGTCCACACGATTCAGTGATTCAAAAAAATTACAGGGTTTTAAATTTGGTATAAAATTCCCAAACCAAAACAAAACAACTAACACTATCGGGTAGTGATTATGATAAGCCGCGTTTACAAAACTACAGCCACACTAGTTCTTGCCCTGATCATTATGTCCTGTGAAGTCGTTGAGGATGAAAACGCTACCGGGGTAACCGATATCAATGCAACTCACCAGGTACTGGCTTTCAACGACCTGGGGATGCACTGTGCTGACCTCGACTATTCGACCTTTGTTATCCTGCCGCCATTTAATGTTATTCACAGCCAGGTGATAGAACGTGGTGATAAACCGCGCATACT
>JASFVM010000303.1:0-3608 GCA_050049835.1 Gammaproteobacteria bacterium | reverse complement strand
GTACTCCATGTAGCTGACCAGTCCTGAAAAGCTGGGAGTCGATCGGTAGGATTTGCCGATGATCACCGGCATGGACAGAATCACTGATCCATTTTCCATGATCTGCAGCTCAAACCCTGTCATATTTACGACCAGGTAACGCTTGCCAAGGTCACGCGGCATCCAGCGCCAGCGCTCCATGTTGATGCGGATCTGTCTGATCCTGTCACTCACCGAAACATTCAGCGACCTGCGCGTTGCCGGTCCGACCTTACCGTCCATCTCGAGCCCGTGTCTTGACTGGTAATGCATAACCGCTTCTTCAAGCCAGCGATCATACATATCCATGTCAGGAAACGGATCCACCACCAGGTCACCGGTGAGTTTCAGGCGCTTTCTTAATTGCAGCACCTGATTATGCTGCACACCGGACTCAAGAACCGGACCCCATGCAAACTTCTGCCACCCACCCTGACGTGCAATTTCACGGAAATGTCGTAACTGCTGTTTTAATGCCTGGTAACCGGCATGCTGGGGTGGAAGGTCTTTCAGTAATTTTGCAATCGATGCTTTGCTGGCGACATCTGCAAACAGACGTTTCATATCGAGGGGCCTGTTTTTGATATACCAGTCCTTATCCACCTCGATCGGGTCGAACCTTCCTGAATACACATGCTTGCTGTAACGATACAGGGCTGCTGACAGGAACAGATCAAGCTGGACAGATTCACCGAGGCCGGTTACGTCCCAGTACCTGCGAATATCATCGAGATAATAATCATCGGGATCAAGACCTTCATCTTTTGCATGAATAATCACTTGCAGAAGATCATACGCACGATCCAACCTTCCCTTCTGATCAGACCACGCAGGCTTGTATTTACGTTGTTGATAAAAATCCAGCACGACCGGCTCTGTCAACGCCTGCAGCCGCTCCGGATTGTTTTTCAGCAACTGTTCGAGATAGCGTGATGATTGCGTTTGCCATTCGTCGCCAGCCTGCACGGCAGCTGAGGACAACATGCATGCCAGCAGGAGCAACTTGCGCAGCAGTAAAAACTCTGACTGTAAATAACGCTTCATAACAAGTGTTGCAGGTTATCACAGAATGTTTCGTCAAGATGCCGTACCTTCAGGCATGCTTTCACCTCTTTCTTCTTGCATGCCCGGGAATAAATGGCTCTCATTTGTCACCATCTCCTTTTATGATTAAACCCGACCGCATCATAACAAGCACGAACGCCTGTTACATAGACAAACATCGATATTAACAGCATGGGCCGGGAAACCCCGGAATACAACCTTCACAGCGTGAACAGACCGGCATCAATATCTATGCGTTATGAACTGCCCCTGCTTTGAACACATTGCATATCACCCGTGGACCTGCCCTCTTCATTTTTTCTACCGCTGGTTGCTTGCCAAGAATCAACTCATGGCAATCTGTGTAAAATGCTAATCGAAATTGAACATCCGCCTCTTACAGGCCCAGAGAAACTGGCAGGATCGACTGCATTCGCGAATGAAAGAATCGCCTTGATCGATTATCATTTCATCATCAAACCAAACTGTAGATATTGCATATGAAAAGCCTCTGGTCAGACACAATAGCCGACGAACATGCCGACAATCCCTTGCAACTCAGGGCATACAGCTCCAGATTGCTGGGGCAGAACCCTGACCTGGTATTGCACGGCGGCGGTAATACCTCAATAAAGACCACAGAAACAAACCTGTTCGGTGAGGAAGAAGAGATTCTGTACGTAAAAGGCAGCGGCTGGGACCTTGCCGAGATTGAGGCAGAGGGTTTTGCTCCGGTGAGACTGAAAACATTACTGCATATGGCGCGTCTCGACCGGCTCAGTGATTCAGACATGGTGCGCATGCAGAGAGCCGCCATGACTGATCCCTATGCGCCAAACCCGTCAGTCGAGGCCGTGCTGCATGCCATCATTCCCTGCAAATATGTCGACCATACCCATGCTGATGCAGTTGTCACCATCACCAACACACCGCATGGTGAAAAGAAAATCAGGGAAATATATGGCAACCGGGTTTTGATCGTACCCTATGTCATGCCGGGATTCATTCTGGCCAAAAAGATATATGAAATGACATCAGGCATTGACTGGAATCAGTATGATGGCATGATCCTGCTCAATCATGGTGTATTTACATTCGATGACGATGCCAGACGCTGCTATGAAAAAATGATCGATATCGTGACCGCAGCAGAACAATACATCGAAGCAAAAGCTGTAACGCCAACAGCACAGGTGCAGACAGCAGCCATGGATTTGCTGATGCTGGCACAAACAAGACAAAAAGTGGCCGAACTGAGAGGCTGCGCGGTGTATGCACTGGCTAATACCGGTACAGAGGCCATTTCATTTGCCTGTCTTGATAATGTTGAAAGCATTGCAACGCGAGGACCGCTGACACCTGACCACATTATCCGCACCAGGCAAAAACCGTTGATTCTCGCAAAAGATACCACTTGCATTGATGATTATGCCGCTGCCTATCAGGAATATTTTGACCGCTACTCAAAGCGGCAACAGGTCTGTCTTGATCCCGCGCCAAGATGGGCGGTGTGGAAACAACACGGGCTTGTTTCATTCGGCAAGACACTCAAAGAAGCTCATATTATCGAAGACATAAGCCTGCACACAATCAATGCTATTCGGCTGGCTGAAAGCATGGGTGGCTGGCAGGCACTTCCCGAGAATGACCTGTTCGACATGGAGTACTGGGAACTTGAACAGGCCAAGTTGAAATCCACAAGCATCGATCCTGAATTCCAGGGCAAGGTCGCCCTGGTGACAGGGGCGGCCAGCGGAATTGGCAAAGCTTGCGTAGAAGCATTGATTGCAAAAGGTGCTGCAGTAGCTGCCATTGATATCAACCCCGAAATCAATAGCCTGTTCAACAGGCGTGAGGTACTGGAAATCATCTGCGATGTCACAGATGATGCCGGTTTGAGACAGGCTGTCGATGATACCGTCAAAGCCTTTGGCGGTCTCGACATACTGGTCAGTAATGCGGGCATTTTTACGGCCAATGAAAACATTGAAGATATGAGTGACACTACCTGGCAGTTGAGCATGGACATCAACCTGACCAGTCACCAGCGTCTGATGAAGTATTGCATCCCTTTCCTGCGCCATGGCATTGACCCGGCCATCATACTTATTGCCTCGAAAAATGTACCGGCACCGGGGCCCGGCGCCGGCGCCTACTCGGCTGCAAAAGCAGCGCTCACGCAACTCGCCAGGGTTGCAGCCTTCGAACTGGGCAAAGACGGCATTCGAATTAACAGCATCCATCCCAACGCGGTTTTTGATACCGGTATGTGGACAGAAGACATGCTGCAGGGACGCGCCAGCAGTTACGGCATCAGCGTCAAAGAGTACAAGACCAATAATGTCCTGCATACCGAGGTAAGCTCGAAAGATGTTGCAGCAATGGCATGTGCGATGGCAGGCACAACCTTCGCGAAAACGACCGGTGCGCAGGTTCCGGTTGATGGCGGCAACGATCGGGTCATTTAAATGAAAGTCGATGGCAAGCAGTACCGAACCGTCTGGATGGAAAATGACAGCGTTTGCCTGATAGAACAGAACCAGTTG
>JASFVM010000302.1:0-3612 GCA_050049835.1 Gammaproteobacteria bacterium | reverse complement strand
GGTGCCGGAAGCGTAATCAGCGACAGCACGATCGGTGATGGTTGTATTATCAAGCCTTACTCTGTTATAGAAAAGGCGATTATTGAAGATAAGGTTGAAGTTGGCCCGTTTGCACGCTTACGGCCGGGAACACAGCTGAAGCAAAACAGCCGGGTTGGTAATTTTGTTGAAATCAAGAACACGCAGCTGGGAGCGGGAAGCAAGGCCAGCCACCTGAGTTACCTTGGTGACTCTGATGTCGGCAGTAATGTAAACATTGGTGCCGGTACCATAACCTGTAATTATGATGGCGCGAATAAACATAAAACCATCATCAAGGATGGTGCATTTATTGGATCGGACACGCAGCTGGTTGCGCCGGTCACGGTTGGTGAAAACTCGACCATAGGTGCTGGCAGCACCATCACAAGGGATACAGAGGATGGTGAGCTGACCTTGAGCCGAGCGGCGCAGAAAACGATCAAGGGCTGGGAAAGGCCAAAGAAAAAATAATTGCCGGATTTCATTGCTTCGCGACAGTATTGACGGAATCAAGCCATTAGCTTCAACAGCAAATCAAAAGCGCTGGATCAGGCAAATCATGCACTTAGATGGTGCGAATGCGGAATATCGTGCCATATCACCGCTGTAGCTGATAATGATTGTTATCCAATGCGCCCGAAACAGGCGGTAATTGGTAATTTAAACCATAGCTAATTAAAATAGGCATCCCGATCAAATAAGGGAGTATAAGCTTGGCTACGGTGATCAACTCTCAAGCGGAATACACGCGTCCTGAAAGAAGGGCTATAGACCAGCGTCAGGTAATGCTCCAGCATATCTGCCTGCAGCTGGCGGCCATGGGGCATCGCTGTGAACTCAATACCGATCGCAGTTATCTTTCTGTAGCCGACAGTCTGCTGAAAAATTATTCGGAGCATCGGCGCCTGCTGGCGGAATATCGCTGCCCCGCAGATCAGCGTATACAGGATTTTCTCAATGCTTATTTCGCGCGAAATGGTGTTGATGTAACAATCAGTCTGCCTGGCGAAACATTCACCCTGAATTCTCCGGGTGTGGCGCGCGAGTTATCACTCCCCTTCAATGACAACAAGTACGAGTCGCCTTTACTCGAATCCTATCGCGTTCAGCAAGGTGTTTTGCACAACCCCAGAAGTGACAGGCGTACCACTGCGGGTGTTTTTCATATCGTCGAAGGCGGTCTGCCAATTCCCGCGGACAAGAAGGCGGTGCCTGTCGATGCCTATGCAAACCTTTTGCAGGCGGCGCTGGATCCGCCGACTGAATTGATGGGTCTGCCAATATCGAGCAATTTAGCCAAACCCATCGACCTCTGGGTTTCATTACTGGCAAGGCCAACGGTCTGTCCGGAAGTCAAAGGCCTGATGCAGGCAAAAAGTCTCGAGACCCGCATGTTTGCCCCTGGCAGCCTGGTTGCAAATCTCGATTTTGTTGAATCTATTTTCGGAAATGCCGGCGATCCGTTTTTATCCGATAACGATGCTGCCCTGGATGTCGACCACTGGACGGGTCACAGCGGCTGCATAATCCTTGCACCACACCTGACCAGGCTGAGTAAAAAGGCTTTGGGTCTTCCGCATATTGATATGGCCACCGAACGCCAGCGTAAAGATGGCATGTGCTGGAAGGATGACGATGAACTATATAACGATGGTCAGGCTTTCAAGATTGTATGCCGGGACATGTCCGGTGTAATCGTCACGATAATCGCCGATAACTATTTTGGCTACAGCAAGAAAGAGATTAAATCCCAGATCAGTTATTCAGCGAACCTTTACGGCGGTGTGGAAGAGGAACATTCAGGTGGTGCACTCGCTTTCCCGCGATTTAACCTTGGTGAAAGATATTTACCGAAGATAGAAGCGGGGATGAGTGAACATACCTTTGAGCGGTTATCCCAACAGCTCGCAGGAGGTATCAGTATAAAAGAAGAAGGCTATGCAATAGATCTGAATTATGCTGATATATTTTATATTCCTGAAACCGCACAAATCGATCTGCCACAACAGCGGGTCAGCTGGTATAAAGACGGAATGCTGCAGCATATTAAATTGCTGGCGAAGCATTCGTATATCTATCCCAGCGGCTTCAAGGTGCACATGGAGAAACATCCCAAGGCGCCTAGCTGGCGTCTGATTGGAACGCTTGGTGAAGGTACTTTTTGTCACAAACCCAGCACAGTGTCCGGTGGCGGCAAGTCTGAGATATCAAAATCAATTCAGGACTCCATGTTATGCGGCCCGATATTCATTGGTGATTATGAAAAGGATTTTGACCAGGTCGAGGCTATTTTCAAAAGGGACTACTCAAACCGCTTTCGGGATACATCAATCAAGGACACACGATCTGTTTTAAGCAGTGAACGGAGTCTGGGCTCGGTAATTAAACTACTGACGCCCTCGCCTGATTTCACCGATGAACATAACCAGTGGCTGGAATCGATACCTCAGCACATTCTCGCTTTGGTCTTCATGATCAAGCGCTTTTATAACCCGGATTGGGGTAATAACTGGCGCAAGCATTTTTCTGTAGACGAGGTGAATGGCTATCCCGGGCATGAACTCAAGTATGATGGCCGTAAACTGATTACCAGCTATTTACGTGTTGGTATCAACAGTCAGGGTACCTGGCGTGTTTACAAGTTACGCCAGGATTTTGTGGCAGCGAAAAAAGTACAAATGGAAGATGACATAACGGCCTCTGTCGTGGTCCCCAGCAGTTATCTTGAAGGATTGAACAAGGATTACCACAACGAAAGTATAAAGCTGGCGGTTAATTGTGAGAATCATCTGTTTCAGCGTCCTGATGACGCTATCAATCGCGGTCTTGATACGCAGACAGAAGCTGATCTGGCGGGTGAAAACAATTTTATTTCCAACTTCCAGCCATTAACCAGTAGTGATGCACGTGAACTGGTGGAAGATGCCATTCATTTTGAAGAATTTTCCGCTCCGATGCAGAAAAGGATTCGCAAGGCGGCAACAAAGCCTGAAGGTGAATATTTCGTATCATCAGCACATCCAAGGCTTGTAGACGGCAAGCCAAGTCCAAATGTGCGTTATTTACAGCTGCGCCCGGATCTGGCAAACCCGAGGCACAGATACCTGGCCGTCATGGGAACACGGCTGGCACGAGGCCTGTCTCTGGAGCAGCCGGTATTTTTTCCGGTCAATGCGGTGTTACAGGGACGCCGGAACAATCCGCAGGATAAAGCTGCCGGTATCCGTCCATTGGCAGTATATAACCCGATCCATTATCAGGAATTACCCGAGTTGTTTATGGATCTTGTTTGCAGCCTTACGGGAAAGTCGCCGTCGACAACGGGCGCCGGCTCCGAGGGTGCGCTTACAAAAGGCCCCTTTAATGCCTTATCAACAACTGCAGACCTGAACAACGCATTGGTCTCGTTTATTCTTTGTGGCCACGAAGGCTTTTCAACAGCAGCAGGTTATATTGGCGCCAAACGCCGTATAGAGCATGACATAAGTATGCTCATACCCGAAATCTGGTGTCGACTGCCGGTTAAAGCTAGAGATCCCGAATTTCTGATCAAGCATGGTTATCTGGAAAAACTTGAAGATTTTGAATACC
>JASFVM010000054.1:0-11272 GCA_050049835.1 Gammaproteobacteria bacterium | reverse complement strand
GACATCGCCGGGCTGATGGTCTCACTGCACACCTATCCACCCGAGATCGAGCGTTAGGTATCAAGAATGCTTTTAATTAACCACAGAGGCACAGAGTACACAGAGAATTCTTTAATTGAGATCAACTCTTGTAGGAGCGGCTTCAGCCGCGAATTCAGTCTTGTATATCCATGCTGTTGTTCGCGGCTGAAGCCACTCCTACGCGCACACCATAAAAATTCTCTGTGTGCTCTGTGCCTCTGTGGTGAATAAACAGATGATTTGAGAATGTCATGAATCTTAAAGACCTGCTCTCCCCGTTCTATGTCTGGCAGCGTGCCTTCGAAAAACCCTATACCTCGATACGACCGATCGAGGAACGTCCGGGTTCGGCGTCCTATCGCGGCTTTCATATCAATGTCAGCGATGATTGTGTCGGTTGCGGTTGCTGCCATACGATCTGCCAGAACGATGCGATCGATATGGTCAGGGTTGAAAAATACCAGGGCAACAAGAACGACAGCGGCCTGCGTCCGCGCTTCGATTACGGTCGCTGCTGCTGGTGCGCACTGTGCGTGGATGTCTGCACTGCCGGCTCGCTGCGTTTGAGCAATGAATACATCTGGACATCACGCGAACCGACCGATTTCACCTTCATCGCCGGTGTCGATGAAAAGCACTGGCAGAACAACGAGCTCGGTTATCGCCGCGAAAAGAGTTATCACCTGTACCCGCCGAAGCGTATCGAAATGGCTATGCTTTCACCCGAAGAGAGCGTGCAATCATTTGAGGAAGTGGTCAGGGGCTACAGTAAGGAAGAAGCAATCAGGGAAGCCGACCGCTGCATCGAATGCGGCATGTGCGTGGCGACCTGTCCGGCGCATATGGATGTTCCCGACTATATCCGCAGCATTCGCGATGGCGACTACGAGAAAGGGCTGCAGCTGATGTATCGCACCAATCCATTCCCGGCAACCTGCGGGCGCATCTGCACGCGCCGCTGTGAATCGGTGTGCCCGATCGGTATTCAGGGCGACCCGATTGCGATTCGCTGGCTGAAGCGACACATCGTCGACCAGGTGGACGCGAAAGATTACCATCGCATCCTCGACGACAGGATTGAAGACAATGGCAAGAAAGTCGCTGTCATCGGCGCCGGTCCCGGCGGCCTTAGTGCCGCCTACTATTTGCGCAAAAAAGGTTATGCCGTGACCGTGTTCGAAGCGCAGCAACATGCCGGTGGCATGTTGCGATACGGCGTGCCCAGCTATCGCCTGCCTGATGCCGATCTTGACAAGGACATCGAGTATATCGTCTCGCTGGGTGTCGATATGAATCTGAACACCCGTGTCGGCCGTGACATTACCTTCGATATCCTGCTGCAGGACTATGATGCGGTGTTCCTGTCGACTGGCCTGTCGGTACCGTCCAGCATGCGTATCGAGGGAGAAAATCACCCGCGTGTACTGCCCGGCCTGCAGGTGCTCGCCGACGTCGCCAGCGGGCGCGATCCGGGTATCGGCAACAAGGTCGCAGTGATTGGCGGAGGTAATGTCGCCATGGATGCCGCGCGCGTATCAAGGCGTATGGGCGCGGATGTCACCATTCTCTATCGTCGTCGCATCGCCGACATGCCCGCCGACGTCGAAGAGATCCATGAATCACAGGAAGAAGGCTGTACCATCGTGCCCCAGGCCATTCCCGTCGAAATCATCAACGCAGGAGACTCGCAACAGGTCGTGATCAAGTGGGGCGAAGCTGAAATGGTGCAGGACCCGAAAGGCGGACGGCCGCGACCCGTGCTACAGGAAGACCGTATGCATGAGGAAACCTACGACAGCATCATCTCGGCCATCGGCCAGGGCAGCAACCTCGACTTCCTGTCCAGAGATGTCCAGGAAGAACTGGCCATCGAATGGGGCAAGTTCACACCGGGCGAATATCAGCATACCACCCTGGGTAAGGTGTTCGTCGGCGGCGATGTCGCCAACCGCACCGCTGACGCGATCAGCGCCATCGAAGACGGCCACCACGCGGCCCGTGGCATCGACCGCCACCTCAATCCGCAAGCCTACGCGAATCGCGAACCGGAAACCGAAACAGAATAAGTATAGAGGGTGAAACAAGATGAACACCGTAGATGAGATACTCGATTACGCCATTGACCAGGAACAGCAGGCCGCCGACTTTTATATCAACCTTGCCGGACGTGCAGAAAAAGCCGGCATGAAGGAATTATTGCTGGATTTTGCCGAAGAGGAAAAACGCCACAAGGCACGGCTGCTCGAGGTCAAATCCGGCGAGCGCGAACTCACACCCGAACAGGAAGTGCTCGACCTGAAGATTTCCGATTACCTGGTCGAGGTCGACGCCGTCGATGACATTTCCTACCAGGATGCGCTGATCGTTGCGATGAAAAAAGAACGTGCCGCTTATGAACTTTACAGCGACATGGCTGAAAAAGTACCCGAGAGCCACCTGCGCCAGGTTTTTGTTGGTCTGGCCAAGGAAGAAGCCAAGCACAAGCTGTTTTTCGAATCAGAATACGACGAACGTGTGTTGCAGGATAATTAATATTATCAAATATTTATGAAATATATTTAATCCTGTATATAACATCATGGTAATGCAGATTTCAGGCTGATCACCAGCCCTGATACCGTGTAGATAAGTAATTCACCTGCGGTGTTATGCGCTGCCATGGCTGGTATATTGCCGTTCAGTAAATTCATCATTCATCCCGAAACAAACAACATGGAAATTAAAACCGTAGCCACAACACCTTTCGCTGATCAGCGCCCGGGCACATCGGGCCTGCGCAAGAAAGTTCAGGTTTTTCAGCAACCACATTACCTGGAAAACTTCGTCCAATCGATTTTCAATGCACTCGAAAATTTCACCGGACAAACCCTGGTTGTCGGTGGCGACGGCCGATTTCACAACCGCGAGGCACTACAGATTATTTTGAAGATGGCCGCCGCCAACGGCTTCGGCAAGGTCATGGTCGGCCGCGGCGGCATCCTGTCGACACCGGCCGCTTCCTGCGTCATTCGCAAGTACAGGACTTTTGGCGGCATCATCCTGTCGGCCAGCCATAACCCGGGTGGGCCAGATGCCGACTTCGGCATCAAGTACAACACCGCCAACGGTGGCCCGGCACCGGAAAAAATAACCGAGGCCATCTACTCCCAGAGCAGGGAAATCACGGAATACCGTACCCTTGAAGCCAGCGATATCGATCTCGACAACGAAGGCGAACAGCGTCTCGGCGACATGCGTATCGAGATCTTCGACCCGGTAACTGACTATGCCGAGCTGATGGAACAGCTGTTTGATTTTGACAGCATGAGTGCCCTGCTGACCTCGGGATCATTCACCATGCGCTTCGATGCGATGAACGCCGTTACCGGGCCTTACGCGCACGAGATCCTGGAATCACGCCTCGGTGCACCGGCAGGCACAGTGTTACGTGGCGAACCGCTGACGGATTTTGGTGGCGCCCATCCCGACCCTAACCTCGTCCATGCCGACGAGCTGGTGGCGATGATGCAAAGGCCTGATGCACCCGACTTCGGTGCAGCCTCCGATGGCGATGGCGACCGTAACATGATTCTGGGGTGCGATTTTTATGTAACGCCCAGCGACAGTCTTGCCGTACTTGCCGCCAATGCCAAACTTGTTCCCGGCTATGCTGAAGGTCTGGCCGGTGTCGCCCGTTCCATGCCGACCAGTCAGGCCGTCGACAGGGTCGCCGACGCCCTGGGCATCGAATGTTATGAGACCCCGACCGGCTGGAAATTTTTTGGCAACCTGCTCGATGCCGGCAGGATTACGCTCTGTGGTGAGGAATCCTTTGGTACCGGTTCGAACCATGTGCGCGAAAAGGACGGTTTATGGGCCGTGCTGTTCTGGCTCAATGTTCTTGCCATTCGCCGGCAATCGGTTGCCGAGATCGTCAACGAACACTGGCAGCAATACGGGCGTGATGTATACACCCGCCATGACTATGAAGGCGTGTCCGCGGATGGCGCCAATGCCCTGATGGAGCAACTGCGTACACGCACCGCTGAGTTTACCGGTCAGCAACTCGGCAGCTATACAGTGACTCACAGTGATGACTTCAGCTACACCGATGTCGTTGATAACAGTGTCAGCAGCAAGCAGGGTATACGCATCCTGTTCAGTAACGATGCGCGCATCGTGTATCGCCTTTCCGGCACCGGAACAGAAGGTGCCACCCTGCGTGTTTATATTGAGCAACCGGAAAAAGACAGCGCCAGACTGAATCAGGATCCGCAGGCATTGCTTGCCGAACTGATCCGGCTGTCATTGTCGCTCGCGGAAATAGAAAAATTTACCGGGCGCACTGCCCCGGATGTCATCACCTGAACAGGTTTCAGGGTTACTGTTGCCTGTGTAAAGTTCGGCAGTGACAGCTCAGGCCGATTTTCGAATGTTGCCCATCAGTACATCATGAATACTCTCGGCGGCGCGGTGGCCACCGGCTATCGAATGTACAATATCAGGTTGTTTCACCAAATCGCCCGCAGCCCACAACCACTGCTCGTTAGTTCGGCCAGATTCATCGACCATGAGATATCTGCTCTGCCAGTCCAGCGACGCTAACAGGTCATCACCGAGATAACCGACGTCCGCCGCCTGACTTATGGCTTCGACCACAAGGTCAGCTTCATGCACCATCAAGTCAGATTCATCGTATTCGGGGTTGAAGCGACCAACCGCATCAACGACGGAGACACAGCGAGCTGTTTCCAGTCCTGTCAGTTCACCATTCTCGATGACACACTGACGGGGACCTCGCCCGGCAATGATACTGACACCTTCCTTTTCTGTTTCGAGTATTTCATTCTCATCGGCAAGCATGTTCTCACGTGGCTTCAGCGAGGTCATGGTGACATTGACACGGCCATAGGTCTCTTGCTGTAAACGTGCCAGGCTGCGTGCACTGTCCATTGCGAGGATGCCACAGCCTATGACCACCGCCTTTTTCGGTATTTTGATTTTCTTGCCCATTTTTATTTTTCTTAACAGCTTGATCGCAGATATCATGCGTTTATGGTCGGAACCTGGCATTTGCATAATACACGCTTCGTTCAAGCCTGTGGCAATCAGCACCGCATCGTAATTATTGCGCAGCTTGTTCATGGAAATGTGTTTGCCGATTTTCACTTTCAGGCGAAGGTCAATCCCCAGAGTAAGAATAGTTTCGATAGCTGCATCAAGATAGTCAGCAGGTAGTCGATGCTCAGGAATGCCGTAGCGCATCATGCCGCCAGGTTTGCTCTGTGCTTCATAGACAACGACACCATGTCCTTTCTTTCTGAGGTCATAGGCCGCAGTCAGACCTGCCGGTCCGGAACCGATGATAGCGATGCGTTTGCCGGTAACAAAACCGGGCTTGCCTTCGGCGACAATCGCCATGACATGCTCCTGATCAGCACCATCGATGGCATAGCGTTCCAGGCTGCGTATCGCGACAGGTTTGCCATTGAGTTCTGTCGAGCAGGCCGGTTCACAATGGCGCGTGCAGACACGACCACAAACCTGGGCAAAGGGATTGGTTTTATAGATCCAGCGAGCAGCTTCACCAATATCGTCCTCAATGATCGAACTGATAATCTGTGGCATATGCATGTGTATCGGACATGCGTCAAAACACCTGCCACACTGTACACAACGGGAAGCTTCTACAATGGCCGTTGGTTTATCCATGGCGCTTATCTACTGCCTGCGACGATTTCATGAGACTCCTTGATCGCTGTTGTAATTAATTGTTGAGGGACGGTGGCCGCAGGCACGCACGAATATGAGCTGTCGCGCCGGGCACACGCTGCCAATGGCAATATCAAATGCAGTCACTGTTGAATTGACTGCTGAGACCATCGACGGGCGGGCGATATACTGCTGCATCAAGGCAATTAGAGGGATAACCTTGCCGCGGGAATCAGTCTTGTACATATCCTGCTCCTTCAAAACTCAACTGTTTCCATTCAGTCGATACACTTCAACTTGCACATGATGCGTGTACCCTTTTCATGGAACCTTTCTCCATCCGAACCTCTAGGTTGTTAATGATGCAGATAAAACTTAATGACATAATGTCAGCTTATACAGAGCACGAATTATGATTGTGAAAGGCGTCCAATAAGTTGACGCACATCAACTTAAAGGTAACAAGGCGTAGATTGTTATTGCAATTTCAAACTGACGCAATATTTCAATATTTGCGTATTTTCTTATATTATTTTTTTCTTATATGTTAGCGGCTAACATCTTGCTGAATTCAGTGCATTGCCATGACAAGCGCACTATTTCGGATAATGCTTGACGTTGATCAACACCTGCAAAGCCCACTAGCGCTTAAATGAAACACAGGAGCCAATCCTGCATAGATAATGTTTGTATAAGGGTATGCAAATCAGTCAAACTAGAACAATTAAAATAACAACCATTCAAAGGGCCTGAAATCATTCGACCGTTTGTCAGCAGGCAGGAAATAATGCATGAGCATTGAGGAATTTATTTCCAACATAACGTCTTCAGCAAATCAGCGGGCTGATCATTTGTTGCAGTATCTTTATGACATTCAGTATCAGTACTCCTGTATCCCGCAGCAGGCTATCAAACAGCTGGCAGACAGACTGGCCCTGACCGAAGCACAGATTCACGGCGTAATCGGTTTTTATTCTTTCCTGCACGACACGCCCCGCGGTAACTATGACATTCTGATCAGCGACAGTATTACCGATCAAATGCTCGGCAGCCGTCACTTGCTTGAACAGCTGTGTAACAAACTGGATGTCGCGCCCGCAAAACCACGCATGGATGGACGGGTTACGGTAGATACCACCTCATGCACGGGTATGTGTGATCAGGGGCCGGCGATGCTGGTCAATGGCTGGGCTTTGACACGGCTGGATGAAAACAGAATTATATCCATCGCCGAACTGATCGAATCGAATACCCCGATCGAGCAATGGCCGCAAGATTATTTTCGTATTGATGACAATATTCAACGACGTGATACCCTGCTCTCTGATGATTCAAGTGATGGCGAAGCCCTGAATGCGCTGTTAAAACATGGTGCTGACGCCACCCTGGAGCAGATCGAGAACTCCGGCCTGCGTGGTCGAGGCGGCGCCGGCTTCCAAACCGCTATGAAATGGCGCTTCTGTAAACAGGCCCAGGCTGACCAGCGCTATGTTGTTTGTAATGCAGATGAAGGTGAACCGGGCACATTCAAGGACCGCGTCCTGCTGAATTCATATGCCGACAGGGTGTTCGAAGGCATGACGCTTTGCGCCGGTATTACAGGCGCTTCCAAAGGCTTTCTCTATCTACGTGGTGAATACCGCTACCTGCGCGCACAGCTGGAAAAAGCACTGCAGAAGCGACGCAAGGCCGGTTTGCTTGGCAATAACATCCTGAGTGAAGACGGCTTTGATTTTGATATCGAAATACATATGGGTGCAGGCGCATATATCTGCGGCGAAGAATCATCACTGATTGAATCACTCGAAGGTAAACGCGGTATTCCTCGCATACGACCACCTTTCCCCGTTACCCACGGATATCTGAACAAGCCCACAGTGGTTAACAATGTCGAAACCTTCATGGCGGCCGCGTTAATCGCGGTTCACGGCGCTGCATGGTTTCGTTCTGTTGGTACCGAAGCCTCCAGCGGCACCAAGTTACTCAGCATCTGCGGTGACTGCTCACGGCCCGGAATTTATGAATACCCGTTTGGTGTGTCCATCCAGCATATTCTGCAGGACTGTGGTGCAGATGACTGCCAGGCCGTACAGGTAGCCGGGGCGGCAGGAACAACGGTACCACCGGAAGAATTCGGACGCCTGGTTGCCTTTGAAGATATCGCAACCGGCGGTTCTTTCATGGTATTCAACCAGGAACGTAACCTGATCGACATGGTGCAGAACTTTGCACACTTTTTTGTTCATGAAAGCTGTGGATTCTGTACACCGTGCCGTGTTGGTGGCGCATTGTTAAAAGATCTCGTTGACAAGGTGCAGACGGGACATGCCGGCCAGCATGATCTTGAAGAAATGAAAAATATCAGCATGTTGATGCAGTCGACCAGTCATTGCGGCCTTGGCACAACCGCACCGAATCCGGTGCTTGATACACTGAGCAAGTTTCCACATATCTATGAAACACGTTTGAAACATTCAAGCTATGAGCCGGCCTTTGACCTCGACGCGGCATTACAGGAAGCGCGTGAAATAGCCGGCCGTGATGATGGTGAGGCACATATCGGGAACAAGTCATGACTGACGGTAAAACTTTCAAACTGGATGGCCAGAGCATTTCATTTGAAGATGGTGACACCATCATGGATGCTGCGCTGAGGGCCGGTGAATATATTCCTCACCTCTGTCATAATCCTGAATTTAAACCTCATGGCAGTTGCCGTGTTTGTATCGTCGAGGTAAATGGCAGACAGGTTTCTGCCTGCACAGCACCAGCAACGGAACATTCGGAAGTTGATAACAGTTCCGAAAAAATCGTGAACCAGCGCCGTGCGTTATTACAGATGCTGTTTGTTGAAGGTAATCACATATGCCCCGGGTGCGAAAAAAGCGGTGCCTGTCAGCTACAGGCCGTGGCCTATTACACCAGGATGTTGTCGCCGCATTTCACACATTTTTTCCCACGACGCTCTGTCGATGCATCGCATCCGGATACAGCCATTGATTACAATCGCTGCATACTGTGTGAGCTGTGCGTACGTGCAAGCCGTGACTTCGATCACAAGGATGTATTCGCCATTGACGGCCGCGGCATCAATAGTCGCCTGGTGATCAACTCGCCCAGTGGCAAACTTGGCGACAGTACGTTTTCAGCGACCGACAAGGCCGCGCATGTCTGCCCTGTTGGCGCCATACTGCCCAAGCACAAGGGCTACGAAAAACCCATAGGCGATCGCCTGTATGACAAGCTGCCGATCAGTGAGGTTGGTGATGTCGCTGCTCATGAACATGATGAGGACTGAATGGCATGACCGATAAAATTAAAGTTGCAACGGCCTCACTCTGTGGCTGCTTTGGCTGCCACATGTCTATTCTCGACATTGATGAGCGAATCCTTGAGCTTGTCGATCTGGTGGAATTTGACCGCTCTCCAATCACGGACATCAAGACAGTAGGCAATTGCGACATCGGTATTATTGAAGGCGGTGTTGCGAATGCTGAAAATGTTGAGGTACTGCGCGAGTTTCGCGAGCGCTGTCAAACCCTGGTGGCCATCGGAGCCTGTGCAGTCAACGGCGGCATACCCGCTATGCGTAACAGTTTTACACTGAAAGAGTGTCTCGAAGAATCCTACGTTGATGGTATTGGTGTTGACAGTCCAATGATACCGGATGACCCGGAAATACCCATGTTATTGAACAAAGTACACCCGATTCACGAAGTTGTGAAAATCGACCATTTTTTGCCCGGCTGCCCACCATCGGGCGATACCATCTGGACATTTCTGACCGAACTGATTGAAGGTAAACCGGTCAGCTTTCCGTATGAACAGATACATTATGATTAACTATCACAGGCAAAGTTGATGTCATCTTCACTTGAAACCGCAGACAACCCGGGGAATCTCGAACGCATCGTAATCGAGCCATTGACCCGCGTCGAGGGTCACGGCAAGGTTACCCTGTTACAGGATGAAAACAGGCACATCAAGCAGGCGCGCCTGCATATTGTTGAATTTCGCGGATTTGAAAAGTTTATCCAGGGACGCCCCTATTGGGAACTACCCGTTCTTGTCCAGCGGCTGTGCGGTATCTGCCCGGTAAGCCATCACCTTGCCGCGGCCAAGGCAACCGACATGCTCATCGGCGCAGAGCAGCTCACGCCGACAGCAGAAAAGATAAGGCGTCTGATGCACTATGGTCAGACTCTGCAGTCACATGCCCTGCACTTCTTCCACCTTTGTTCTCCTGACCTGTTGTTCGGTTTTGACGATGAAGTAAGACACCGTAACATTGTAGGGGTAATCGAAGATCATCCCGAGATTGCAAAGCAGGGTGTTCTGCTCCGCAAGTTTGGCCAGGAAGTGATCCGGCTAACGGCCGGAAAACGCATCCACGGCACCGGTGCAATCCCCGGCGGTGTCAATAAGTCGCTGAACCGGGAAGAGGTCGATTATCTGGCGAAAGACATCGAGCAGATTGTTAAATGGGCAGTTGATGCTGTCAGCCTGATCAAACGCATCTTTTACGAGCAACTCGACTACCACATGGGTTTTGCATTAATCGACAGCAACATGCTCAGCGTGATTGGTGCTGATGGTGCGTTCGAAATTTACCATGGTGGCTTGCGTGCGTGCGACAGTAACGGTGAGATCATTTTTGATCACGCCGATTACAAACAGTACACAAACTACCTCAGGGAGGGCGTAAAAAACTGGAGCTACATGAAGTTCCCATTCATCAGCTCCCTTGGCGCAGACAATGGCTGGTATCGTGTCGGTCCATTGGCCCGTGTGAACAATTGCGATTACTTCACCACACCGCTGGCAGAAAATGAACGCAAGGAATTCATCACGATAGGCAATGGCAAGCCGGTGCAGTCTTCCCTCGCCTACCACTGGGCACGATTGATAGAACTGCTACACTGTGCTGAAGCCATTAGGGAGCTGATACATGATGCTGACATATCCGGCTCAGATCTTTTACTCAAGGGCGAGATGACAAACTGTGGTATTGGCGTTATCGAGGCACCACGTGGCACCCTGTTTCATCATTATGAAATAGATGATGATGGAATCGTAAATAAAGCCAACCTGATTGTATCGACTACAAATAATAACCAGGCAATGAACGAATCGATTCGCCAGGTCGCCAGTCAATACCTTGATGGCAATCAACTGACAGAGGCTTTGCTCAACCAGATCGAAGTCGCTATTCGCGCTTACGACCCTTGCCTGTCATGCGCCACACATGCCATGGGCAAGATGCCACTGGAAATCAGCCTGGTGAATGACAATAATGAAATCGTCGATCGCATCGAAAAACGCGCATCGGGCCAGATCCAGCGCACCCCGGTTGAAGCCGGGTGATTTCAACGCAATGACGCCATGACGCAAAGGGTGCTATAAGTATATGTATTGACAAAGAATATAAGATTGCCCATGTGTCCTGATATTGTTTTGTGTTACGTTCACACGATACAATAACAACTCACTTTTCGATCTCTGCGTCTTTGCGTTGAAATATCTCTCTGATGAATAACCCGGATTAATATGCCCGACACCA
>JASFVM010000301.1:0-3683 GCA_050049835.1 Gammaproteobacteria bacterium | reverse complement strand
ACTACAGAATTACTGGTGGTGAATAAGTTTATAAAATCATGAAGACTTACTCAGTGTCTCTTCGCCTCTGCGGTGAGAAAGGTTTTATGCCTAAACCCAATGATTTTCTCTGTGTTGAGCAACCCCGGATTACGCTTTGCTTCATCCAGGCTACACTTACTGCCGTGTAATGTTTGAACTTGCAGAAAACTACAGAATTACTGGTGGTGAATAAGATTATAAAATCATAAAGACTTCCTCTGTGTCTCTGCGCCTCTGCGGTGAGAAAGGTTTTTCTCTGTGCCTCTGTGGTGAAAAATAATCATCAATGATATTCATCGATCGGATCAGGGCAATAATCCCGGCGTTTGCATGTGGTGCAAAGCTCGCCCAGATAGAGTTCATCAACCCAGCTAACCAGCTTTCGGATGTCATCGGGATCATCGAATATAAAGCCGGCCTCGAAATTACGTTTATCCTCGTGCTTGCTGCCCATGCCGGCACCGGTAAGGTTGGGTGATCCAATGAAAGCAATTTCATTGTCGATGATGACTGCCTTGGTATGAACGCGTGGACAAAGGACTCTTTCGAACAACTCGCTGTTAACAAGTTCTTCGTACTGATCAAAATCCTCCCTGAACCGTGGCCCCGGTTCTTTCGCATGGACAAGTCTTACAGCAACGCCGTTCGCAACAAGATCAGCGAGCAGTTCCAGAAATGGTACGAACCCGCCGTACCTTTCGATATACAAGTCTTTGATATCTGCGGTCACAATCCAGATAAACTGTTTTGCGCGCGGGATATGCTCCTGGACCAGCTGTTCATAGATTTCGCGGTTTAAAAGTAATCTGTGCATCTATCTGTACTGGTTCTGATTAGATCTTGTTGTTATTGTCTGGTGTTAAATTGCCCGGCGTTGTACATGAAATCAATTCCGCAGATGAACGCAGATAAACACAGATAGAGTTATTTTTTCAGTTTCTAAACATCCGCGTAGATCTGCGTTTATCTGTGGATAATTGTATTATGAAGATCTTGATGCAGCTATACAGATAAAAAATATGTCATATCTGACGCTGCCTGGCAGACCAAATCCTGACCACTACAAAAAGTCACGGTTCAAGCTAATCTGACACTTCATGTTAGATTAAGTCCTGACTATTACAATCTATCGCTTGTTACATAACTGTAAGAACCTTTCCAGCCGGATACGATTATCACCGTCCCTGATAATCGTATCCCTTATTTCCTGAATGAGTACATATTAAATCAGCCTGATTTTATTTTTCTTCAATTAATGTCAGTTTGGCTTCGCCAAACCATTTGAGTCCAAGTCCCTGAATCAGACCTACCTGGTCGGCACGTTCAATGAAGTTTTCAGCAAGGTTTACGAGTAGCGGGTCGTTGGCAGGCAGTGCAATCCCTATAGGCTCGTAAGTTAACAGCGAGACAACTGACTGGAAGCCGCTGTTCGGAAAGCGTTTCATTACGCTCAGGCAAATAGGAAAGTCTGTGAGAAATGCGTTGACCTCTCCTTTTGAAACCATATTGACGCCTTTATCAACATTCGGAACAGCTGCTCTTCGGGCCTCTGGCAGCAGTTCCTTGACAAAATTTTCACTGGTCGTTCCTTTGACAACAGCGATACTTACGTCTTTTTCTTTAAGGTCATCAGGTTCATCAGCGTTGGCAATATCCTGCTCCCTGGTGACCATGCATTTCCCTGAAACAAAGTAAGGACCGGCAAAGGCAACACGCATATTTCTTTCTATAGTCATGGTCATGTTGGAGATGACCATATCAACCTTGCCACTTTCAAGTGCCGGAATGAGCTCTGCAAAAGGTAAGCTTTTCAATTCCAGTTCAACACCCATGGTTTCGGCCAGCGCTTTAGCCATATCAATATCAAAACCGGCAAGTTCACCGGTCATCAGTTTTTCAGACATCAACGGCATGGAGCCGGAGGTTCCAACCGTCAGTTTTCCTGATTCCTTTATGCGAGTCAGTACAGGCGCACCCTCTATTGCCTGGGCACTGCTGACAGCAAGAAATAACAGTGTTGTAACAGAAAGTGTAAAACGAAGAATAAAATTCATGGATATGTTCCTGTAGATAAAGAATGTATTTTTTATGAGAGATTATGACGGCGAAACTATATGGAAATATGAAAGCAGTCAACATTGATGTCGCCATACAACATGTATCACATGTCCATAAAGGAAAAAGCCCGGATTGGAGCAGATAATGCCGGATCAGGCTGTTTCATAACAGAAGTATTCAATAATGCTGTCGCTGGTAATGAGGGGATAACAACACAGATGCCTGCCATACAGTTAACAATAATTTAAAATACAATAACTTATATGTTATATTGAAAGTGGAATATAATATAGATGCAGAAACCGGAAAAGCAATCAAAATCCAACAGTTGGAAAATAGTAGACTATTCTTATATTTCAGGGAGTTATAAATTATTCTTAAAAGAAAGCAGCCCGTTCTGCATGCAGTCGCAATAGAATCAGGGCAGTTCAGGCCACAGAATTTAACGGGTAAATTGTAAAAGACACTTTTACAAAAAATATGTCTGATTCTCACCCACAAGCAGATAATATATTGCTGGAAAAACAGGTTGCGCCTCTTTTCAAGGCAACCCTTTCTGGCGGGCTGGCAAATATCTTTTCTGCCTGTCTTATTCTTCTGTTCCTGCAAAATAGTCCGCAGGTCGACAATGCAATAATTCTGAGTATTTCCATATGCGTGATATCAATAGTACGCATCCTGGTTTCAAATCATTATGTTAAATATGCGCCAAGAGGATTGCGTTTACATATTTACCTGCATGTGTTTCTGACTTGTATAACAGGTATTTTATGGGGTGCCTACGCGTATATGCAGCTTTACTATAACGACGAGGCATTAAGAAGCCTGGTTATTCTGGTTAATTTCGGCTTGATTACTGCAAGTATAGCAACCCTTTCTACATTATTGCTGGCGTACCTGGCTTATATAGTTCCACAGACAGCTGCGATATTCTATGTGTTTTATAACCTCGACACCGAGCATAACCTGCACATGGTTATCGCATTTATTATCTTTACCATGATTATGGTTGAAACGAGTATTCGATATAACAGGAAATTCAGAAAAGAACTGGAGCTGCGTTTAAAGAATAAAGCACTTATCAATGATCTTAACCAGGAAATCGAGAACCGGGAGCTGGCTCAAGTTGAACTGGAAGACAACAAGCGCGAGCTCGAAAGAAAGGTTGAAGAAAGAACAAAGGAACTGGTCGATATAAATGACAACCTGGAAAGGGTTATCGATAAAAAGGAACAGGCCGAGCACAGCTTGCAATATCTGGCCTACCATGACGAACTGACAGGTTTACCAAACAGGAATACACTCGTCGACCGTATCGGTCAGTCGATAAAGAAAGCATCCAGAGATAATGACCAACTGGCGATTCTTTTTCTCGATCTTGATCGCTTTAAAAACGTTAATGATAGTCTGGGCCATACCATTGGTGACAAGTTGCTTCAACGAGTCGCTTCGCGACTGTACGCAACATTGAGAAACGATGACACAATCTCTCGTAATGGCGGTGATGAATTTGTTGTTGTAATGGAGAAGTTGAAAGACACTAATGAAGCGATACATGTTGCGAAAAAGATTATCGACTGTTTGACAGAAACATTTGAGATCCA
>JASFVM010000053.1:0-11422 GCA_050049835.1 Gammaproteobacteria bacterium | reverse complement strand
GCGGAAATTCGGGGGACCAGTTATAGCGGTGGTCCAGCCCTGCCTCAATAACCATAGGGTAACTAATACTCACCGCCATCAGCGGAGCAAGCACTTTATCCCAGGTCTTTGCGTTTTGGATATTTTCAATATTTTGTCGTTCGGCCGTCAGTCCGGGATGTCGCTGTTCCGCCCACATGCGCCCCCCTATACCAGCAGCAGTGATCAGTAGGGAATAGAGCCACGCCTGCCACCAGCCGAGGTCCCCACCGCATAGCAATAGCATCACCGGGATAAGGAGATACACCACAACTAATCTGATCCACTGGCGAGGGGATACTGTTTGAGCTGCCTCTTCACTAACCATCTTCACTGACATGTCATTCCCCAAAATAAAATGAATTTGAGTGTGTGCCTAACGCCGCAAATCACCGGCAAATTAGAGTAACGTGAGGCTTGTGGCATTCGCCACAAACGAGCGTTGCGGAAATTTGTCCGAGTGAATTTGCCTTGTTATTTTTTTTGTTGTTCGCCATAGTCTTCAAATGACTCATCTATACCGAGATGAGTTTTGTAAGTAACATATTTCGATATCTCGAGAACGTTATTTTCAAATTCTTCGCGCTTTTGAATTGCTTCCATTGATGGCCAACTCTCGACCCCGATATAGTCCCATTCATTATCTAAATCACCACATTGGATCATTGAAATGGCTTTCATTCCAAGGTCATCAAGATTAGCTCTATCTTTAATCATGAAATCATTCTTTTCAGAATCAGACAGATCAAGAAATTCTTTTTTCATCTTTGCGAAAAACAATCTGACGATCTTGTTATCTTGGGGCATTTATTGTTTACCTTTTTATTTCTGGTTGAGAAACATAACTCAAATTAGACACCCAAAAAGGTGTAAAACATTACACCTGAATTTTAAAACGCGTGCAGGACTTCCTGCGATTTGTAACAGATTCAAACGCATGGAAATCAGCAGGCTGAATTACACACTGATGGAAAATATCTTATACACCATTGACGGAATCGCACGGTCTGCGCAACCATAGCTACTTACTCCAGCATCGCACCCTCACTGATCACCCTGTGCTTTAGAAGTGTTTTGCTTATTTACTCCTTTAAATAAACCAATGCAAATTTGCTGAAACTAATAAAAAAGCCCGCGCATGCGGGCTTTTTAGATCCCCGCTTTCGCGGGGATGACGTGTTTATAAAAGACACCGGGCACCTGCCTGCGCAGGTGTGACGGTCAGGTATTAAGCCTTCGAATAAATTTCAGAACCCTTCTTCTTGAACTCTTCCGCCTTTTCCTGCATGCCGGTATCAAGCGCCACATCAATATCGCCAATCCCCTGCTCCGCTGCGTAGTCACGAACGTCTTGCGAGATTTTCATTGAGCAGAACTTGGGCCCGCACATGGAACAGAAGTGCGCCACCTTGTGCGCTTCTTTCGGCAGGGTCTGGTCGTGATACTCACGCGCCCGTTCCGGATCGAGCGCCAGTTTGAACTGGTCTTCCCAGCGGAATTCGAAGCGTGCCTTTGACATCGCGTTATCACGTATCTGCGCGCCGGGGTGGCCCTTGGCGAGGTCGGCGGCGTGGGCGGCGATCTTGTAGGTGATGATGCCGGTGCGCACGTCTTCCTTGTTGGGCAGACCGAGGTGTTCTTTCGGGGTGACGTAGCACAGCATGGCGCAGCCATACCAGCCGATCTGGGCGGCACCGATGCCGGAGGTAATGTGATCGTAACCCGGTGCGATGTCGGTGGTCAGCGGTCCCAGTGTATAGAACGGTGCCTCGTAACAGTCCTCGAGTTCCTTGTCCATGTTCTCCTTGATCATCTGCATCGGCACATGGCCGGGACCTTCGATCATCACCTGCACATCGTGTTTCCAGGCAATCCTGGTCAGTTCGCCCAGGGTTTCCAGTTCGGCGAACTGGGCCTCGTCGTTGGCGTCGGCCACCGAGCCGGGGCGCAGGCCGTCACCGAGCGAGAACGACACGTCATAGGCTTTCATGATTTCGCAAATTTCCTCGAAATGGGTGTAGAGGAAGCTTTCCTCGTGGTGCGCCAGGCACCACTTGGCCATGATGGAACCGCCGCGGCTGACAATGCCGGTAACACGCTTCGCGGTCAGTGGTACATAGGCAAGGCGTACACCGGCATGGATGGTGAAGTAATCCACCCCCTGCTCGGCCTGTTCGATCAGTGTGTCCTTGAAGATTTCCCAGGTCAGGTCTTCGGCGACACCGCCGACTTTCTCCAGCGCCTGGTAGATGGGCACGGTACCGATCGGCACCGGCGAGTTGCGCAGGATCCACTCGCGTGTTTCATGGATGTTCTGCCCGGTGGACAGGTCCATGACGGTGTCCGAACCCCAGCGGATGCCCCACACCATTTTCTCCACTTCCTCGGTAATGCTGGAGGTCACCGCCGAGTTGCCGAGGTTGCCGTTGATCTTGACCAGGAAGTTGCGACCGATGATCATCGGCTCCAGTTCCGGGTGGTTGATGTTGGCCGGGATGATGGCGCGCCCGGCAGCGACTTCGTCGCGAACGAATTCGGGGGTGATTTCATCGGGCAGCCTGGCGCCGAACGACTGCCCGGGATGCTGCATCAACACCTTTTCATACTCCGGGTTGTTGCGCAGTTCCCGCAGCTTCATGCTTTCGCGGATGGCGATGTATTCCATCTCCGGCGTAATAATGCCCTGCCTGGCGTAATGCATTTGCGACACGTTGCAGCCGGTTCTGGCACGGCGCGGCTGGCGCAGGTGCTCGAAGCGCAGGTGGGCCAGTTCCGGGTCATTATGGCGTTGCCGGCCGTAGATTGAAGTCGGGCCATCGAGCCACTCTGTATCATCGCGTTCGTCGATCCAGGCCGTTCTGACATCACCGAGTCCCTTGAGCAGGTCGATTTTGATGTCAGGATCTGTGTAGGGACCCGAAGTGTCATAGACCGGGACTGGCGGGTTCTTTTCTTCACCGAAACTGGCAGGCGTATCATCGAGGTCAATTTCGCGCATCGGCACCCGGATATCCGGGCGCGAACCCTGCACATAGACTTTACGCGACCCATCCAGTGGTTTGGTGGATGCAGAGGACAGTTCTGCGGTGCGTTGCAGGAATTCGTCAGGGATTGCGCTCATGTTCTGAAAACCGGGTATTTAGTTCACAAGGCTGTCCATGATAACGCATAACCGGTGCACATTCCCATAGGCATCAAAAGGGCTAGGGACAAGGTTCGAGGGGCGAAGAAAGCGCTTTGCCGCGACTGCTGTTGCCTTGCCCCGGCTGAGTGAAACATCCGGCTGCCAGGGACTCATGGCTATTTCCCTAAACCCGCCCAGAGGGTAAAATGCCGGCCCTCTAGACGTTTGCGGTGGATGAGTTGTATATGAACAGCATGGATTTCAATAAAGCCCGGTTCAACATGGTCGAACAGCAGGTACGCCCCTGGGATGTACTGGACCCGCGGGTACTGAATGTGATCGGCAATATCCCCCGGGAACAATTTGTGCCCGAGGAAAGTCGGAAACTGGCCTATGCCGATACCCGTATCCCGATCGGACACTATGAAGGCCGTACCTCGCATATGCTGAATCCGGTGATTGAAGGCCGCATACTGCAAAGTCTGGCCATTACAGAGGACGACATCGTATTGCAGATAGGTACCGGAACCGGCTACATCACCGCCTGTCTCGCCACCCTTGCCCGTCATGTAGACAGCGTCGATATCAATCCCGAAATGACCGCACTGGCTGAAAAGAATCTGGCCAGGCTCGAGATTACCAACGTTACCCTGAGTACAGGTGATGCTGCGGTGAAATGGGAACAGAAACAGTTCTATGACTGCATCGCCATCATGGGCTCATTGCCCGCCATTCCGGACTTCTACAAGAAAGCGCTGAGGGAAGGTGGCCGTATGTTTGTCGTAACC
Source organism: Gammaproteobacteria bacterium (assembly GCA_050049835.1). Classification (GTDB taxonomy): domain Bacteria; phylum Pseudomonadota; class Gammaproteobacteria; order SZUA-229; family SZUA-229; genus JABDQW01. The sequence continues at coordinate 7,492 of JASFVM010000053.1, read as the reverse complement.
GGCGATGCACCGGTGATGAAAGCACTGCTGGTCACCCGTATCAGCAAGAACGAATGGACCGTGGATGAGCTGTTCGAAACCTGTATTGACTCGCTGATCAACGCAGAAAAACCCGCTCAATTCATTTTCTAGACAACTGTTTCATTGCGTATGCGTGAATTTGAAGCGGAACAGCTCAAAGATTATCTTGAGTCTGCAGAAGAGCAACCTTTATTGCTGGATGTACGCCAGCCGTGGGAATACGATATCTGCAAGCTCGATCACAGCATGCTGATTCCGATGTCTGCGGTTCCGGCAAACCTTGATCAGCTTGATAAAGAACGCGAGACCGTGGTTATATGCCATCACGGTGTACGCAGCCGCAGGGTTGCCTACTATCTGGAACAGGCCGGCTTTACCAATGTCATTAACCTCAGGGGCGGGCTTGATGCTTGGGCGCGGAGTGTCGATGTCGACATGGCAACATATTGAATACCTTATAAGGGCTAGATTGATGACAGCAGGCAAACGTTTTTCCATCGGACTCATCGCTTTAATTTTCAGTACGGGCCTGCACGCCCTGGATCTCAAGGAAGCGCTGGAGCGTGCCGAGCAGTATGACGCCACCCTGCGCAACGCGATGGCGGAGTACATGGCGGCTGAAGAACTCTACCCGCAAAGCCGTGCCAACCTGCTGCCCGATGTACGCGCCGGCGCTTTTTACCAGCGCGAAGATACCAGCCGCGAGAATTCGACCGGTCTAATCGGTGACGTTGACTCCAATTTTACCACCAAGGGTTATGACATTACGCTCAACCAGGTACTGTTCAACAAGGCGCTGTGGGACGGCATGGAACAGAGTGAAGCGCAGGTGGCACAGGCCGCCGCCAACTATGAAGTCGCCAAGCAGGACCTGATTACCCGTGTTGCCCGCGCCTACTTCAATGTGCTCGGCGCCCAGGACAACCTCGCCTTCACCCGCGCCGAGAAGGAAGCGATCGGGCGCCAGCTCGAACAAAGCCAGGAACGTTTCAACGTCGGTCTGATTGCCATAACCGATGTGCGCGAGTCACAGGCTTCCTACGATAATGCGGTCGCCAATGAAATCGTCGCCGAGAATACCCTGCGCAACAATATCGAAGCCCTGCGTGTACTGATTGGTGATCCGGTTGAAAACCTGGCGCCGTTGGCAGAGGAGTTCCCGTTGCTGTACCCCGATCCCAACAACATCAATGAATGGCAGGGCATGGCACTGGAGAACAACCTGAGTCTGAAAGCCTCCCGGTTCGCCCTGACCGCGGCCAAAGAAGCCTATGAAAGCAGCCAGGCCGGCCACTATCCGACACTCAACCTGAGTGCTGGTCATAGTTACAACACCGCTGACGGCAGCGCCTTCGGCGGCACTTTCGGCGGCTCGGACAACACCGACAACAGTATCGGCGTCCAGCTGGCGGTACCGATCTATGAAGGTGGTGGCACCAGTTCGCGTGCGCGAGCAGCCAATGCTCAGGTATGGGCGGCGCAGGCCTCTGTCGACCAGGCCATCCGCACCACGATCCAGCAGATACGTGATGCCTACCTCGGCGTCGTGGCGGCGGTATCGTCGGTCGAAGCGTTCAAACAGGCACTGATTTCCGCTAAAACATCGGTAGAAGCGACCGAAGCGGGCTTTGAAGCCGGCACCCGCACCAGCGTCGATGTACTGCTGGTGCAGGGCAGGCAATACGAGGCTGAAAGAAACTATGCCCGTTCCCGCTATGACTACCTGATCAACCTGCTGGAATTGCAGCGCGCGGCCGGTTCCCTGACACGCGAATATGCCTGGGAAATCAACCAGTGGCTGGCTCAGCCTGCCGCCTCACCACAGCAGACAACATCTTCGCCGGCACCGTCGAATTGATCATGATGTGCCGTTAAGGCGGACAACGGGATTGTGGCTACGATACGAACTGATGAGCAATGTTATCCCGTTAAAACCTGCTGATTACCTCGCGCCCCGCTACTGGCCCATGTGGCTGCTATTCAGCCTGATGCGCCTGATATCGATGCTGCCATTGGCATGGACGCATGCCACAGGTGTCTTTATCGGACTGATGATTTACCGACTGGTACCTTCGCGACGCCGGGTTGCGCGCATCAACATCCGCCAGGCTTATCCTGACTACAGCGAAGAACAGATCCGGGAATTGAATATCGCCAGTTTCAAGAGCCTTGGCATCTCCGTCTTTGAAATTGCACTGGCCTGGTGGGGCAACCGTGAATTCATGCGTTCGATATGCCAGGTCGAGGGCAAGGAGCACCTTGACAGGGCACTAGCCAACGGTAAAGGCGTCATCCTGCTCACCGGTCACTTCACTACCCTGGAAATCGGTGCCATGCTGATCGGCCTCTATACCAAACTCAACGGTGTTTACAAGAAGGCCCACAACCCGATGTTCAACGCCTTCATGACCCATTACCGCTCGACTTATGGTGAAGAGCTGATCGAAAACAAGAATATCCGCTCCATGATACGCGGCCTGCGCAAGGGTCGCGCCACCTGGTTTGCACCGGACCAGGATTTTGCCGAGCAGGATATTGTATTCACTCCCTTTCTTGGCGGCGTAGCTTCGACATTAACCGCAACCGCTCGCCTGTCGGAGATGACCGGTGCTGAAGTTGTGCCGTTCTATCCTGTCCGACTGAATAAGGGTAGAGGCTACAAGCTGGTGATAATGCCGGCGCTGGAAAATTTCCCTTCAAGCGATATCGAGCAAGACGCGGCCCGCATCAACCAGGCCATCGAGCAGATGGTGTACGCCAACCCGGAACAATACGGCTGGGTACATAAACGCTTTAAAACCAGACCGCCCGGCGAAGCGGCGATATACTGACCACACACCTGATGCTGCTCTATCGCCTGCTTAATTTACTGCTGTCACCGTTGACGCTGGGCTATATCGGCTGGAAATCAATTCGCCACGGGCAGTTGCGCTATTTCAGGAACAGGCTGGGTATCGGCCTGAATCAAATCCCGCAAGGCTGCTTATGGTTGCATTGCGCCTCCGTCGGCGAAGTCAACACGGCACTACCGTTGCTTGAGGAACTGCACCGGCGTAACCCTGAACAGAAATTCTTAATAACAACCAACACACCGACCGGAGCGCAAGTTGTGCTCGGGCAAGCCAGACCTTACCTGTTTCATGCTTACCTGCCGTTTGACTGGCTGCTCGCTGTCACCTTGTTTGTAAGCGGTGTGAAGCCCGCTGCGCTTTATGTGCTGGAAACCGAGCTCTGGCCGAACCTTTTTGGCGTCTGCCATAGCAACAATATACCCGTTACCATCATTAATGGTCGTCTGTCGCCAAAGACAACTTCAACCTGCAAATGGGTACGCAATGTCCTTGGCCAGGTGTTGCGACTCACCGACCATATCTATGCGCGCAGTGACGCTGACAGCAATGCATTCATTGAGCTGGGCGCCGTGGCCAGCAGGGTATCGACCATGGGCAATCTGAAATACTCACCACCCGCAGCCCCCGTTCGTGATAAGCCCGCTGTTTCCAGAAAATACATCGTCGCCGCTTCCACTCATGCCGATGAAGAGCAGCAGATACTGGACTGCTGGCTGAAGCTGAACAGAAATGAATTACTGGTGATTGCACCCCGCCACCCGGAAAGACGCGAAGAAATCATCAGGCAGCTTACCCGACCCGCTGGCTCGATTGCTGTGCGCAGCAGAAACGACTCGATTAATGAATCCACAACCGTTTATCTGCTTGATACCGTGGGTGAGCTTAATAACTGGTTTGGCGATGCCATGCTGGTCGTCATGGGCGGCTCGTTTGTACCAAGGGGCGGCCATAATCTGCTGGAACCCGCGCATTTCGGCAAAGCCGTTATCTTTGGCCCCTCGATGGAGAACTTCAGGGAAGAAGCGCAGCTGATGCTTGACAGGCACGCAGCTGTCCAGGTCGCATCCGTCGATGAATTATGTGACCAGCTACGGCATTTTCTGTCCAACCCTGAAGCACTGCGCTCACTGGAAAATAACGTTGCTGAAGCGACCGCCGGCTTCAGGCACATCGTTACTGACTATGCCGACATCATCAGCCAGGCAATAAACAGCCAGAAAAAAGTCAGCGAAGAATGCAAATAAACGCTGAGATACAAGCCCGCCCCCAAGTATACGAAGCTTGCATTTAACCCTGTATCTTCAGAGCATATTAGCGCACTGGTTTTCGCAGGCCAGACCCCTGCCTTCACTGCTGCCCTTTATTATAACCGTCGAGTAATGCGCGCCAGTTGCCATGGTCGTAATAAAAAACATCGTTTAATGATTTGAACTTGAGCAGTGACCGTTGTAAACGCGCCAGGTTTGCCGCTTTCCATGATTCGCCCAGATAGCGAATGCCTCCCTTGTCAAAATCAACAAGGTAGACCTTTTCGTTCACGGTGTTGAGCAGAATATTGCGCGCATTCAGATCGGCATGATATACAGATTCATCATGGAAGCGGCGTAAACATAAGCCGACGGCATGCCATAGACTCTCATTACATTCCTGTGCGAGCAGGTAATCCGCAAGTGTTACCACGTTCTTGATGCGCATGGTAATCAGATCAGCCCTGTAAAAAAGACCACTCTTGCAACAGCGGGCAGCAACCGGTGACGGTACCGGCAAATCAATTGAACGCATATGTTCAAGCAAACGCCACTCCCTGAATGATCGCGATTTATTGCAATCAGTGCCGATATATCTGTCACCCAGCAACGCTGCCATTTTCCCGCCACGCTGGTAGTGTTTCAATACAACATCATGTTCATGGCACTTGAAGAAGACAGCCTGACCTCTGCCTTCTGCCAGTGAACTCACCTCTGTATTCTGCTGTGCGCCGTCGATATCAAAAAGTGCTGCTTCCGGATGTTCAACCAACGAAGCATCGTATAGGATATGCTGCTTACCAATACTGATTAAACTTTCGCCTGTAGATGACTCTGCCACTTTCCTCTGCACCTGACTCGGTATGCATTCTGCGACTGTCCGCAATTGGCGACGTTACCCATGCATTACCAGTTGTAAGAACCCTGCAACATCACTGGCCTGACACAAGCATCACATGGATCATCGGCAGCAGCGAGCATACACTGGTCAGTGAAATAGAAGATATTGAGTTTATCACTTTTGACAAGTCACTTGGCTTAAGTGCCTATGGCGAAGTCCGCAGAAAACTTGCAAACCGTCACTTCGATGTTTTACTGCACATGCAAGTCTCGTTGCGCGCATCCATAACCAGCATGCTGGTGAAAGCCGGGGTAAAACTCGGTTTTGATCGTGAGCGCGCAAAAGACATGCAATGGCTGTTTACCAATGAAAAGATCACGCCCACCTCAACCCGCCAACATGTTGTCGACAGTTTTCTTGAGTTCCCCGGTCGCCTCGGACTTGAACCGGTATTCAACTGGGACCTGCCGGTTTCGGCCCATGCTGTTGCCAGCGTAAAGCATCTGATCAGCGGATCTGACTTCCTTGTCATTAATCCCTGCGCGGTAGCGAAGTCCCGTAGCTGGCGCAACTGGACGGCGGAAGGCTATGCAGAAGTCGCGGATTATGCCGCTGAACATCACGGCATGACAGTGCTGCTGAGCGGCGGCCCTTCAACCGATGAACACAACATGGCCGACACCATCGTGGCCATGTGCAGCCGCAAACCATTGAACCTGGTCGGGCGCACCACTTTGCCGGAGCTGGTTGCCCTGCTGCAACTGGCCAGGGTCGTGATTGCGCCGGATACCGGGCCTGCCCACATTGCCAGTGCACTGGGTACGCCGGTAATCGGACTTTATGCCGCCACCAATCCACAACGCGCCGGCCCCTATCGCTACCGGGAATTTGTCGTTAACAGGTATCCCGAGGCGCTGGAGAAGTATTATGGCATGACGCCGGAGAACGCCCCCTGGGGCAAACGTATCCAGAATAACGAGTGTATGGCGCTGATTGAAACGGGCGATGTTACGGCGATGTTGACCAGGGTGCTGGAAAACTATTCTTCCTGAGCACCGCTTTCCCGGCTGACGCATTGCGTGTAGTTGCTGACAAAACCGTTTTTCTTCTCAATAGAAAATTCGTCCCTGACCTCGCCCTTATCATTGATGAAACGCGAAGTCAGCCTGTTGCCATCAACATCTATAATCACTGATCCTGCCTCTTCCAGGGCAACAGCCATCGCCGGATGATTTAATGGCCCGTGATCAACTTTCGAGGATGAACCTGCGACGACATACACCGTGCCTGAATGCGCGATATTCTTTTCGGGTTTCCTGTATTCTCGGTACTGGCCTTCAATGCCTGTTGAAATGATATTGTTGTCGCTGAACTCATTCGAGTGACCATAGTGACAGTCCATCAGGTGGCTTCTTTCGTACATATGGCTATGCCCGGAAAGCACCAGGTCGACCGCTGCCGCTTCCAGAATCGGCAACACATTCTGCCTGACCCTGACCATACGACCTGTGCTGTCTTTGCGATCGTCCGAGTTGTGCGAACCCCTGGTGTAGGGTGGATGATGAAAGGCCACGATCAGCCATTGGCTGGTGTTGCGCGCGAGATCGCTTTTCAGCCAGCTCAACATCTCACTGTCCGGGCTTAAGCTCGAGTCCTGGCTGTCGAGCATGACAAGGTGTATGTTCGCATAATCAATGGCGTAGTAGTTTTCAGTCCCCGAAGGCACACCGCCCGCTTCACCATGCTCCGGTAATGTAAACAGCTTGAAATAGGTCCAGCGGCGTGCGTCATGATTACCATACACCGGCCATAGCGACTTGTTGCGCAGAATATCCGGGTAGGTGTCGAATAATGCCGCCTGGAACTGTTCATTGGTACCTGAACGGTAAGCAATATCACCCAGTGCAAGCCACAGGTCTATGTAGTCACTGCCCTGGCGGGGGTTCTGTTCAACCCAGTTCATCATGGCATCACGTACCGCGAGGGATGTTTCACCCGGATGGCCGGAATCACCGATGACCCAGATGCGGGTCGGTTTTGACGAACCCTCCGTTGGCATGGTGCGAAACCAGTCGTACTCGGGATCCGGATCCTTGTAGCCACTGATATCGCCGACAGAATAATAATAACGCGTATCCGGCTCCAGTCTTCTGGCCGTAATCGAGTGGACCTTGCCAACGGTATCTTCAAGCAGTGTATGGTTGAGGTGATCCGGGTGCAGACCGTATTTGAGCACGCCCATCCTGTTCTCACGTGTCTGCCACTGCACCGTCACGCTGTCCCGGGTCAGCATTTGCAGGTAAGGTGCGCGCTCCCCGGTAAGCTGACTGCTGAAAAAAACAACACCGGTCCTGCCGGCGGCATACACGATAACGACGAATAATATCGTCTTAAATAAGCGTCTAATCCAGATCATCATACATTTGTAGCACATAACACCTCGATAATGACCATTATGATACACTACGCAGCCTTATAGGAAGCTCCAGATCCCGGTTCCGCTCTGTCTAATTCAATGAAATCACTGACAA
>JASFVM010000299.1:0-3688 GCA_050049835.1 Gammaproteobacteria bacterium | reverse complement strand
GAGACACTAACAGCTTATTACCACAAGCTGCCTGTTGCAGGGTTTTGAGGAAAATTGCTGTCTGAGAGTCTGCTGACTGGTCTGGCCCCAGTATTTCGGACCAGTTGATTAAGACCTCATTGCCTGGTTCTCGTACTCCACTGAAAGGCCAAATATATGTACGCGTCTGATATCTGTAAAACAACCGGTTTGCTTAACTGGAGGGGTACATATACCAAGCGGACTATAAGGAACTCCTATTATACCTGCTTGTAGTAAGGGGCATACTAATTTATATTCATTCCAAATGTATTTCGTCGCAATGGCGAGTAAATGAGCAAAAAATAAAAGTAATATGAATCTTAAATCAACTCTCGCACTTTTAACTTTTCTACTATCCCTTATGCTGAACGGATGCGGCGAAGGTGGTGCAACTGCAGATTTGAGTTGGGTAGCACCGACCGAGAGAGTCGATGGATCAGCGTTATCGCTTTCAGATATAGCGGGTTACCGTATTTATTATGGTCATGAGTCGGGTGTATATCATAATCAGATTGATGTTAATGATCATACAGCTACACAGGCGCAATTACCGGGTCTGCCTTCAGGTAAATATTTTATTGTAATGACGACAATTGATACTGATGGGCGAGAAAGTGCTTTTTCACAGGAAGTTGAAAAGAGTAATTATGAACGCTGATCAATTTACTTCCGGGGAAGGTGACACGTGTAAATAACATGTGTCGCTCTTTTTTGTTATCTGCTTCATACTTAATTAACATTCATCTATTATTATTCATCATCAGCGTTGTTCAATCGCTTGTATGTCAATCGATTGTATCTATATTTAACTTATTGATTTATTTGTAACTTAAGGGAATATGTATGTGTGGAATTGTTGGTGCTGTTGCCGATCGTAATGTAACCCCGATCCTGCTCGAAGGATTGCGCAGGCTGGAATACCGCGGTTATGACTCGGCGGGCATTGCGGTGATCGATGGCAAGCAGTGCCTCGACCGTATCCGCCGGGTTGGCAAGGTGCAGTCACTGGCTGACTCGCTGGAGCAGACCCCGATCAAGGGGCTGACCGGCGTTGCGCATACACGCTGGGCGACGCACGGTGCGCCCAGCGAGTCCAATGCGCATCCGCATATTTGTGACAACACCGTTGCCGTTGTCCATAACGGTATCATCGAAAACCACAGCGATTTACGCGAACAGCAGAAGGCAGAAGGCTTCCGCTTTACTTCGGACACGGATACCGAGGTTGCTGTGCATCAGATCGAGCATTATCTGCGCGAGAAAGGTGACCTGCTGGAAGCCGTGCGGCATGCGGTCACCGATTTCGAGGGCGCCTATGCCCTCGGTGTCGTATCAATCAAAGACCCGCATCGCATGATTGCTGCACGTAGTGGCAGCCCGCTGGTGATCGGTGTCGGCCTGGGCGAGCACTTCATTGCTTCTGACGCCTCGGCATTACTGCCGGTTACCCGCCGCTTTGTATATCTGGAAGAAGGCGATTTCGCGGATATTACACCGGAGTCGCTGGTGATATATGACAAGCAGGGCACCATCGTCGATCGCCCCGTGCGTGAATCGGATCTGAGCTCCGAGTCAACCAGCAAGGGTGGTTACCGCCACTTCATGTTGAAAGAAATTCACGAACAACCGTCGAGCCTGATCGAAGTGCTCGAAGGGCGCGTCATTGAAGGCAGAATTCCGGATTCGACCTTCGGACCGGGTGCCAGCGAAATTCTAGACCAGGTTAAGCAGGTGCAGATTATCGCCTGCGGTACCAGTTATCATGCCGGCATGGTGGCGCGTTACTGGCTGGAGGCGCTGGCCGGTATCCCGTGCTGTGTCGAGGTGGCCAGCGAGTACCGTTATCGCAACCCGGTGTTATTGCCGGACACGCTGGTGGTGACTATTTCCCAGTCGGGTGAAACCGCCGATACCCTGGCCGCCCTGCGTGGCATCAAGGAGCAGATAGGGCGCTTTTCGCTGGCGATCTGCAACGTGCCGGAAAGCTCGCTGGTACGTGAAAGCGAACTGAAATTGATGACGCGTGCCGGGCCCGAAATCGGGGTGGCGTCAACCAAGGCATTTACCACCCAGCTGGTGGCGCTGCTGATGCTGGTCGTTACACTGGGATCACGCCACAGGATGTCGGCTGAGCAGGCGCAGGCACTGATGCATCATGTCATCGAGTTGCCTGGATTGATGGAAAAGATACTGGCTGACGCAGATAACATCAGCCGCTGGGCGGACACATTTACCGACATGGGCAATGCGATATTTCTCGGCAGGGGCATGTTGTATCCGATTGCCCTCGAAGGGGCATTGAAGCTCAAGGAAATCTCCTATATTCATGCCGATGCCTATCCGGCTGGTGAGCTCAAACACGGTCCGATTGCACTGATTGACCCCGAGATGCCCACCATCGCCATCGCCTGCAAGGACGGCCAGGAGGGCAAGATCAAATCCAACCTGCGTGAAGTGCTGGCCCGCGGTGGTGAGGTCTACCTGTTTGCGGATGAACGTCTGGAGCTGTCAGATCTGGGTCAGCAATGCCACGTGATGCCGTTGCCTGCTGTAGCCGCGGAGCTGGCGCCGGTGCTGTATGCCTTGCCGCTGCAGCTGTTTTCCTACTTCGTTGCCGTGCACAAGGGTACAGACGTTGACCAGCCGCGTAATCTGGCGAAGTCGGTGACGGTGGAATAGACCCGGGGCAGGCGAAATCATGGTACAGCCCGTCTTTTGCGCTGTTAGAGTGCAATTTCCATGGCCTGATCAGGGGTTCAAATAATGTTTTATACGGCCTTTTCGTGATATTCTACAGACTGATCTAACTCATCAAGGACCTAATGGCGCGCAAGCTGTACATCAAGACATTCGGCTGCCAAATGAATGAATACGACTCGGACAAGATTTCCGATGTTCTGGCTGAATCCCACAATCTTGAACTGACCCTCAATCCCGAAGAAGCCGACGTGCTTCTGCTCAACACCTGTTCTATCCGCGAAAAAGCCCAGGAGAAGGTTTTCTCCCAGCTTGGCCGCTGGAAAACCTGGAAGCAGGACAAGCCCGATCTCGTCATTGGCGTCGGCGGCTGTGTGGCGAGCCAGGAAGGCGATGCCATCCAGCAGCGCGCACCCTATGTCGATATGGTTTTTGGTCCACAAACGATCCATCGCCTGCCGGAGATGCTGAACAGCGTTGCCCGGCAGCATCAGCATGTGGTCGATATCAGCTTTCCCGAAATCGAAAAGTTCGATCATCTGCCTGCGGCGAGGGCCGAAGGTCCGACCGCCTTTGTCTCCATCATGGAAGGTTGCAGCAAATACTGCAGCTTTTGTGTTGTGCCGTACACCCGCGGCGAAGAAGTCAGCAGGCCATTCGATGACATCATTGCCGAAGTGGCGGGGCTGGCGGCACAGGGTGTGCGTGAAGTTAACCTGCTTGGGCAGAACGTCAATGCTTATCGTGGTGTTATGGATGAGGGTGCCGATGGTGAACGGGAAGAGGCCGACCTGGCCCTGTTGATCAACTATGTTGCAGCCATCGACGGTATCGACCGCATCCGCTTTACCACCTCGCATCCGCTGGAATTTTCCGATCGACTGATCCAGGCCTATGCTGAAGTTCCCGAGCTGGTCAGCTTTTTGCATCTGCCGGTGCAGTGTGGTTCCGACCGCATACTGGCGGCAAT
>JASFVM010000300.1:0-3688 GCA_050049835.1 Gammaproteobacteria bacterium | reverse complement strand
CGCCGTATAGAGCATGACATAAGTATGCTCATACCCGAAATCTGGTGTCGACTGCCGGTTAAAGCTAGAGATCCCGAATTTCTGATCAAGCATGGTTATCTGGAAAAACTTGAAGATTTTGAATACCGCGGCGAAATGATACAGGCAAGCAGACTGGGCTACCGTATAACCGACCATTTTGTACATGCCTATTTCGGCAAGGTTTTTGATAGCCCGACACTCGTGTTTGATGAAGCAATGCTACGCCCCGAAACGCAGGATATGGAAGCCTATGTTGATGGCATCAGAAATATTACAGAAGCACAGCAGCGCGTAGCGAGTGCCTATTTTGAGGATGGCTCAATCCATGATGCCTGCCCCCCCCTGCAGGCATTACTTCATATCATGGCGACAGGCAGTTACCAGGGGATGCCCGTTGAAGATCCTGCAATTCGAAACATGTTTACCCGGGAATATCTGTTACACAGCGACTGGTATCAGGAAAGGCTGCAAATCAAGCAGCAACGAGATGCCGCTCTCTGGAAAATGAACAGGGATTATCTGGAACACAAAATGGATGATACAACAGAGGACGAAACAGAGAAATGGGCAGACTTGCAAGAACGTATAGAAAAGGCAGAGCACAAGATTGCCTGGGTAACCAGTCAGAACTACCTGGACAGGCTACAGGGTACATTGGGTGCAGACTGGGTGCATCGCGAGAGTGGTTGAGCGTGCGCAGATTTTCGAGCGGGATAATGCAAAATCATCTTTCTGCTACAGTTCGACATTAAGGAAAATTACATTGACGGAACCGGGGCACTGTGTATAATCTTGTTAGCCAGAAATATAAGGCAATATTTATGTGCTTATTTACGATGTATCTTTCAGTCATTCGTCCTGCAATCCATAAGTAATACCTGTATTTCATAGCAATAACCAACACAAGTAATATCATTAATACAGGTAAGAACTATGTCAAACACCGTTACCGGAACAGTTAAATTCTTCAACGACACCAAGGGATTTGGATTCATCGAACAGGAGTCAGGTCCTGACGTTTTTGTGCATTTCAGCGCAATCAATGGCGATGGCTTCAAGACACTGACTGAAGGCCAGAAAGTTGAATTTACCGTAACCCAGGGACAGAAAGGCCCCCAGGCTGAAAATGTAACAGCGATCTGATAACGCGCTTTTACACTATTTATCCTGACCCCCGACAAGCACAGCTTGCCGGGGGTTTGTCATTGTGGGCAAATACAAAAAGGCATTGCTGTTTCCGTGCCCATCAGGCCTATTTTATCTTAATATAATCAATAACTTACTGAAGTCAGTCGTTATACGCGCAGGCTCGACGGCTTGACAATCAGGGCCTTCTATATTAGAATTTTCTAATATACCTGCAGAGTCAAGTGCTCTGAAGAGGAGGTTATGATTATGTACAAGAAACTATTTATCGGGTTGTTACTATCCGTATTATCGACATCGACATTGGCTGAGGGTGATGTGTGCGCGCCATTTAAAGATGGTATCGTTGCTGAGTCGGTCATCTCGAAAATGCTGGCAGCAGCTGATAACGGTCATCTGTATCAAATAGATCCCGCCACCTCTAAAGTCGGGTTTTGTGTAAACAGCCCGGTTGGCCTGGTCGAAGGTGAATTCAAGGAATTCTCCGGTGGTCTGACGTTCCTGCAGGAAAATATGACAAAAGATGAACATGCGGTGGTCAAGGTCAATACGGCCAGCCTTGAATCAAAAGGCTTGTTTATTGAGGGCATGCTAAAGGGTAAAAAGTTTTTTGATGTCGAAAACTTTCCCGAGATGTTGTTTGTGAGTACTGATTTTCAATGGTTAAGCAAAACCGAGGCAATATTGATAGGTGACTTGACCATGCACGGCGTCACCAGACGGGTGGGCTTTCATGTCGAATTAATCAAGCAGGACGCTATAGACAGTCAGCAGGAACGCATTCTTGTCAAAGCCACAACACTGATACGACGTTCAGAATTTGGATTGAATGCGCTCTCACCCATGGTGAGTGATGCAGTGAACCTGTGCATGAGCGTTGATGCGGTGAAATACCGCGCCTGAGAGCGGGTGCCTCAAAAATAAGCAATTTCAACCACATATCACACTCCAGGCATGTTTGATGCCGTGCGGATCATCGAGTAGAGCTTGATATTACTCAAGGATTGCAGTTAGTCTGTTACATATAATCAAATGTCAGGCTCTGCTTGAATAATCCAGATGATCAAGTATCTGTATATCACCTTCTTTATTATCCTGTTCGTTTCTGTCAATGATACAAACGCAGCGGATGATCGTGTGTGTGCGCCTTTCAGGGACGGCGTGGTGGATAAGGCGATCGTGGCGGAAATGCTGGAGGCAGCCAGTGACGGGCATTTGTATCGGATTCACTCTGCAACATCCAGGGTTGGCTTTTGTGTTGATAGCCTCATCGGGCGGGTTGAGGCTGAATTTCAGGGGTTTCGCGGCGGTCTGGCCTTGCGACGAGAAGTCTGGGGCGATGAATCACAGATGCTGGTTATGATTGATTCAGCAAGCCTGAAAACAGACAGGGCGTTCATCAAGGATATGTTGAAGAGTGAGCAGTTTCTGTATTCCCATCAATTTCCAAAAATACTTTTTGTAAGTACGGCGCTTAATTGGGAAAGCGATACAAGGGCCAGCCTGTTTGGTATTTTATCGATGCACGGAATCAGTAGGCCTGTCAGATTTCAGGTTGAGCTAACCAATATTATCGGTGGGCGTGCCGATCATGAACACGAAATTGTAGTTACCGCAAAGGCAAATATTCGAAGGTCGGATTTTGGTATGACCAGCCTGTCAGGCTTTGTCAGCGACAATGTTGAGCTGTGTATGCGGGTAAGTGCATTACGCTATCAGGCATAAACCTCAAGCGGCTACGGTAGTATTGTTTATCTGTTGTGCGCTTGCCACCATGATGGTAGCTGGGCAATGCTGTCCAGTATATCGTATGGCGTTATTCCAGTTTCAAGGTCTGTTTGCTGGTACTTACCTGTTTTAACCATAAGGCCACGTATCCCGGCGTTCTGTGCTCCTTCAATATCACCCCTGATATCATCTCCTATCATAATGGTTTCATCAGCGGTGCATCCTAACCGCTCGAGTGCGCTTGTATAAAATTCCCTGGAGGGTTTTCCGAGAACTACAGCGTCACGTCCGCTGGCGTGTTCGAGGGCCTTTACAAAAGGAGCGGCATCAAGCCGCAAACCGTCCTCGGCCCGCCAGTATCGCGTCATACCCAATGCGAGTAGTAATGTGTTGTCATCAGCCATCAACAGGCGAAACGCTCTGTTGAGCCTGGCGAAGTCCCAGGCTGTGCCCAGATCGCCGATGATGACTGCTGCAGCGCCCTGCTCCGAGCCTTCTTCGCAGAGTTCGAAGTCTGAAAATTCATCACGTGTAGCATCAGGTACAAACAGTGCGAGCCGGCCGTCAATGTGTTTATTCAGCCATTGCCCTGCAGCAACCGCGGGTGTCAGGAAATCATCAATAGTTGATGTGATATTGAATCTGGCAAGCTTCTCGACCAATGCAGTGCGGGGGCGAGATGTCGTGTTGGTTAAAAAAAGATGCGGTATTGCATTATCACGGCACCAGTTAATGACATCCGCTGCGCCGTCAATTGCGTTTTCGCCTGTATAAAGGACTCCGTCTAGGTCAA
>JASFVM010000052.1:0-11471 GCA_050049835.1 Gammaproteobacteria bacterium | reverse complement strand
CTTATTTCGAACTTTTTTGCAGTTGTCGATTATTCAAGCTACAGCTCTGCCCTGTTTCATACCATGAGCGGCGGCACCATGCTCGCAGCATTCTTTATTATCACCGATCCTGTCACTGCCAGCACAACGCCAAGAGGCAGAATCATCTATGGTGCAGGCATAGCTGCGATTGCATACATCATTCGCACCTGGGGCGGTTATCCAGATGGAATCGCCTTTGCCGTTCTGCTGATGAACATGACTGTGCCCTTGCTTGACCTTTACACCAAGCCACGCACATATGGTTCACCGGAATAACAGACGTGAACATTCATAAACAGGTACTGACCACCGCTTCGCTGTTGATGATATTTGCCATCATTGGCTCGGGTATTGTCGGCTTAACCTACGACAGCACCTATGAAAAAATAAAACGCAATGAACAAATGGTTTTGCTGCGCAAACTCAATACCATCCTGTCACCATCCGAGTATGACAACGACTTGCTGGAAGACCAGATAGAACTCGACCAGGACACACTGCTCGGCACCGACGAACAATCAACTGCCTATCTTGCCTATAAAAATGACAGGCCCGTTGCTGTCGTACTGTCGCCGGTAGCACCGAGCGGCTACAGCGGCCCGATACGCATGCTTGTCGGTATTTATTATGACGGAACGGTTGCCGGGGTGCGCGTGGTGAAGCACAGGGAAACACCCGGCCTGGGTGATGCGATCGAATCTGAACGTTCAGACTGGATCCTTGGCTTCAACGGCAAATCTCTGGAAAACCCGGCGACAAAAAAATGGAAAGTCAAACGGGATGGTGGAGAGTTTGATCAATTTACAGGCGCAACGATAACCCCACGGGCTGTGGTAAAAGCCGTACATTCAGCTTTGTTATACTTTAATCAGCACCGCAAACAACTATTCAATGAGACCGAAGATGGCAGCGGAACAAATAAAAATAGTTAAAAACGGATTATGGGGCAATAATGTTGCACTGGTACAGTTGCTTGGTCTGTGCCCTCTGCTTGCTGTCAGCGGCACGTTCATCAACGGACTGGGACTTGGTCTGGCAACCATGCTGACCCTGGTCGCGTCTAATGTCTCGGTCTCGGTTATACGTCACTGGGTGCGACCTGAAGTAAGGATTCCCATCTTTGTTCTGATCATCGCCTCTATAGTTACCACGATAGAGCTGGCAATGAACGCCTGGTTCCATGAGCTTTTCCTTATTCTGGGTATTTTCATTCCGTTGATTGTGACCAACTGCTCCATCATTGCACGCGCAGAGTCTTTTGCCTCGAAAAATAATGTCTTCGACTCCGCACTTGATGGCTTTATGATGGGAATGGGCTTTTTACTGGTGCTTGTCACCCTGGGCACGATCCGTGAGGTCATCGGCGCCGGCACACTGTTTGCGAATGCACACCTGATGTTCGGTGAAGACGCAAGAGCCATGCTGCTGACTCTGGGTGATGCTTATCCCGGCTTCCTGCTGGCGGTTTTACCGCCCGGTGCGTTTATCGGACTTGGCCTGTTGATAGCCATCAAGAACCATATAGACAAACACATCGCCTCGAAGCAGCATGTTATCGCCACTACAGAATCGCCATATGAATCCCAGGCCACCTGAAGAACATTTTCCCGGGATACAACAACAGGCAGCTTACGTTTATGAACAAAGCCAAACGTTATGAAATTTTTTCCCGGCTGCAAAAGGAAAACCCGAAACCAACAACAGAGCTTCAATATTCGTCAGCTTTTGAATTACTTATCGCAGTCATACTATCTGCCCAGGCCACCGATGTCGGCGTCAACAAGGCCACGAAAAAATTGTTTGCCACCGCCAATACGCCGCGGTCGATGCTTGCACTCGGCGAAGAGGGCCTGAAAAAACATATCAAAACCATAGGCCTCTACAACAGCAAGGCCAGGAATATCATCAAAACCTGTCAAATCCTTGTCGAAAAGCATAATGGCGAGGTACCCGAGCAGCAGAAAGACCTGGAAGCACTGCCGGGCGTTGGGCGTAAAACAGCCAATGTAGTGAGAAATACTGCTTTTGGTCATCCGACGATCGCTGTCGACACACACATCTTCAGGGTTGCCAACCGGACAAATATTGCACCTGGCAAAACGGTTCTGGAAGTAGAAATAAAGCTGCTAAAGTTCGTTCCCGATGAATTCAGGAAGGATGCCCACCACTGGCTTATTCTTCATGGCCGTTACACCTGCGTCGCCAGAAAACCACGATGCAGCTCCTGCGTTATCGAGGACCTGTGTGAATACAAACATAAAACAGAATGATGTTCAGTAACGAACGCACCGAACTCCGCAAGGTATTCTATGATTGCTGGCAACTCAAACAGCAAGGTCAAACGCTTGATGCCGTGCAACAAATGATTGCCGGCGTAATAGAACAACATCCCGAATATCACAACCTGCTGGATAATGACGCACATCTTGACCGTGACTACAGCACAGCCGAGGGCGAAACCAATCCTTTCTTGCATATGAGTATGCACATTGCTCTGATCGAGCAGATATCAACTGATCGTCCAGCCGGTATCAGAAGTTGTCATCAGCAGCTTACCCGGGCACTTGGCTCCCCGCACGCAGCAGAACATCGTATGATGGAGTGCCTGTCCGAAGCGGTCTGGCAGGCACAACAACATAACCGGATGCCCGATGAGGCTGCCTACCTGAATTGCCTGAAGAACCTTATTGAGAATGATTGATTATCTGAACTTCAATTGAAAACGATTGTCATTGACAAAGCAACCATAGTAGACTTGGTAGCACACGCCTGAGGGCGTGACTACAAACTAACGGAGAAAATCCTATGTCTGATAAATCATTCAAAAAACCACTGGCGATCGCCATGGGTGCAACATTTGCAGCTGCTCTCTCTGCTTCACCTGTAGTAAATGCTGACACCAGCCCGTTTGGCATGCAGAGCCTTTCCGGCGGATACATTCAGCTGGCAGAGGGTAAATGCGGCGAAGGCAAGACCGAAAAGGAAGGTAAGTGCGGCGAAGGTAAAGGCGGCGAAGGCAAGACCAAAAAGGAAGGTAAGTGCGGCGAAGGTAAATGCGGCGAAGGCAAGACCAAAAAGGAAGGCGCTGACGACTAACAGGACTGATGTTCACCAGCATCATCTAGAAAGAAACCCCGTCCCTGTGCCGGGGTTTCTTTTCTGCACTAATGAAAATCAAAGTTTCAATAATTTCACGCTGTCCAGATATTCACAATCAGTGAACTCACCTGTTGCTGCCATGTCCATGAACTTATATTAATAAACCGCAAACGATCAAACGGGAAGATGATATGGAAAAAGTCATATCGCTTGGATGTAAGGCCCAGTCAGTGCTCAATACTACGCGCGCCGTTGATTTCCTCGGGCCATTGGCATTGAGATTGTATCTGGTGCCGGTTTTCTGGATGGCCGGTACCAAAAAGCTTGGTTCCATGGAAGACATCATCGCCTGGTTCGGCAATCCCGACTGGGGGCTTGGACTGCCTTTCCCGACATTCATGGCATGGGCCGCTTCCCTGACCGAAGCAGGCGGTGCCATTGCACTGCTCATCGGTCTTGGCGTTCGCTGGATATCCATTCCGCTGATGATTACCATGATCGTCGCAGCTGTTACCGTTCATCTGCAAAACGGCTGGCTGGCCATTGCTGAAGGCAGCGGTATTTTCGCCACTGAACGCACCGCCGGCGCAATTGAGAGACTGGATCGCGCCAAAGACATACTGCATGAGCACGGTAACTATGAATGGTTGACTGAAAACGGCAGTTTCGTCGTCCTTAACAATGGCATTGAATTCGCTGCTACCTATTTCATCATGTTACTGGTATTGTTCTTCTACGGCCCGGGCAAAGCCAGTATCGATCACCTTATCAGCAAACGAATTGGCAACTGTAATGATTACTAGGGAACACAAAGATTACGAAGTTCATGGCGCCGGTCTGGGGTTGCGCAGAGACAGCATGAAGGAACTGCTGCAAACACCAACACCACAGATCGGCTTCATGGAAGTAGCCCCTGAAAACTGGATTGGGGTAGGCGGAACATACGGTAAACAGTTACGCGAGTTCACAGAAGCAAATGACTTTGTTTGTCACGGTCTGTCACTTTCCATTGGCGGCCCTGCACCGCTGGATGAACCATTTGTCAGGCAGATCGGCGAATTCCTCAAGCTACACCAGGTGAAAATATATTCTGAACACCTGACTTATTGCTCAGATGACGGTCATCTCTATGACCTGCTGCCGATACCGTTTACTGAAGAAGCTGTTGACTACGTTGCCGAGCGCATCATGCGTGTACAGGACATTCTCGGACGTCGCATTGCAATGGAGAATGCATCCTACTACACACCTGCGCCCGGCTCGGAAATGCAGGAGATCGACTTTATCAATGCCGTACTGAACAAGGCAGACTGTGACCTGTTGATTGATATAAACAATATCTACGTTAACTCCGTCAATCATGCATATGATCCTGTTGAATTCATGCACGACTTGCCCGCAGAGCGCATAGCCTATGCGCATATCGCCGGTCATTACCATGAAGCTGAAGATCTGATTGTTGACACGCATGGTGCAGATGTTATCGATACAGTCTGGGATCTGCTTGATAAAGCTTATGAACACTTTGGTGTATTTCCAACACTGCTGGAACGCGACTTCAATATTCCGCCTGTCACCGAGCTGTTAAAGGAAGTGGACCTGATAGTTCACTACCAGGATAAATGGAATAAAAAAAACCACTTGCTCGTCACCGGCAGGCAATAAACGGCTGGTCATGGGAAACACTTTCAAGAAACACCAGTATGCGTTCACCGCTCACCTTCGCGACCCTGATAACAATCCGGCACCGCAAGGTATTGAAGACCGTCGCCTGGGTATTTATCGAGACTTGCTCTACAACAATGTCGAAAGCTTTATTGCCAGCGGCTTTCCGGTGCTGCGTTCAATCTACAATGACGACAGCTGGAACCGCATGGTGCGCAACTTCTTTGCGCTGCACAAATGCAGCTCACCGTATTTTCTCGAGATATCGCAGGAATTTATCGACTACCTGCAGAGCGAACACGAACCGCAGCCGGAAGATCCTGCCGGCCTGCTGGAACTTGCCCATTATGAATGGGTTGAACTGGCATTGATGGTGTCTGACGAAACCGCAGACCTCGATATGATAGATCCAAATGGCGACCTGCTTGCCGGGCATCCGGTAATGTCGCCGGTAGCTTGGCCGCTTGCCTATCAATACCCGGTACATAAAATGGGACCTGGCTACCTGCCTGACGAGCCACCAGCGCAGCCAAGCTACCTGATTGCCTACCGCAATCGACTGGATGAGGTGAAGTTTCTCGAAATCAACCCGGTAACAGCACGCCTGGTTACCCTGCTGCAGGAAAACCCCGACATCACCGGCGAGCTCGCTCTTGATCAGATTGCGCGTGAAATGAACCACCCGAACCCTGCTATTGTCACCGAAGGCGGGCTGTCGGCATTACAGGAATTGCAGGGGTATGGCATCGTGCTGGGTATTACAAAGAAATAAAACGGTGAAACGAATCTATTCCACTCGGAACCTTACCGGTGTATGCCCAATAGCTCATATTTGGTACAGTATGCTGTCATGAAATACATTCGCATAAATTATATTCTGTTTCTGTTGATCATTTTGTCATCAGGACTTTTAACAGGCATATCCAATGCCGCCAGAATCTCAGCGCAGCAAAATCCGGACACTGGTCTGTATTCATGGGTAGCGGAAAGCGAGGGCTTCAGTATTGAGCTCATACAGGTACTACCCGATTTTATCCGCGCAATCTATATGTCACATGACTTTCCACAACGAGAAGTTGATGAAATTGCCGGCTATTGCGTATTCGGCACCGTAATCAAAAACACGTCGCAAAAGCAGCTCGATTATGATGTGTCGGAATGGTATTACACAGACAAACTGGGCAATAACTATCCCGTCAAAACCAAATCACAATGGCTGGAGCAATGGCGCAAGGCCGGTGTTACTTTTTCCTGGACATTACTCCCCGACAAGGGAACATTTTACGAGGGCGACTGGCAGCAGGGCTTTACCACGATAAAGTTGCCACGCGAAAGTGAATTCACCCTGACATATAAATGGTCGATTGATGGTACCGAACACACTGATACTTTCGAGGGACTTCGCTGTGCACCTGAACAATTATCTGAAAAATAAGTTTTCTTCTCTATCGCTTGCGCTGATTTTCACAAACCTGCTGGCACTGAGCGTCTACGCAGCCTGGGATGAGCAACCAAAGCTGGGGCACTCGCTGACACCGCTGCCAAAACCGGTACCGGCTCCGGATTTCACCCTTGCCGACATGGACGAGGAGACGCATAGTTTCAGTGACTTGCGCGGCAAGGTTGTATTATTGAACTTCTGGGCAACATGGTGTCCGCCATGTCGTCGCGAAATGCCCTCGATGGAAAGGCTCTACCAGAAACTGAGCGGTGAAAATTTCACTGTGATTGCTGTTAACCAGATGGAAACCCCTGACCATGTATTTGCCTATACAGGACAACTGGAAGTCGATCCAACATTCACCATTTTATTCGACAAGGACAGCACGGTTTCCAACAACTATCGGGTTAACGGGTTACCAACGACGTACCTGATTGACAAGCAAGGCAATATACGTTTCCGTGCAATTGGCGGTCGCGAATTCGATCATCCCGATGTTGAAGAACAGATTATGCAATTGATGAACGAATAAGCCTTCCCTCATCTTCAAAATTATACGCCTTAACAAGCAGGAATAACCTTAACTATCACTGTACACTACTGCCAGTGACTTGATACCGTTATGACATATGCGTTAGAAGCTGTTGACCTGGTCAAGACTTTTCCCGGAGTACGTGCTGTTGACGGTATCAGCTTCAAGGTAAACAGCGGTGAATGTTTTGGCCTGCTGGGACCGAACGGTGCAGGCAAGACAACCACCATGGAAATGCTGGAAGGCATCTCGCAACCCGACAGAGGCCAGATCTTTTACCAGGGCCGGTCACTCGACAGGACCTACCGCGAACAGATTGGAATACAATTCCAGACAACGGCATTACAGGATTTCCAGACTGTACGCGAGTCGCTGAAAATGTTTGCCAGCCTCTATCGCAACACGGCCGATATCGCCGAGCTGATTAAACTGTGTAACCTGGAAGAGATACTCGAACGCGATACACGAAAACTGTCGGGCGGCCAGCGACAACGCCTGTTGCTTGCCATCGCCCTGGTGAATGATCCCGGCCTGGTTTTTCTGGATGAACCAACAACAGGTCTCGACCCCCAGGCAAGACGCAATTTCTGGGGCCTGATTGAAACAGTCCTGCAACGTGGCAAGACCGTAGTGCTGACGACACATTATATGGAAGAAGCACAACGCCTGTGTGACGAAATCGTTATTGTCGACAAGGGGCGTATCATAGCCAGCGGTGAACCGAATGTCCTCGTTAGAACTCACCTGCCAGCAGTAATCGCACGCCTGCCCGCAAACGCATGGCCGGTGGACTTGCCGTTGCCTGATAACAGCGAATTACGTAACGGTTTTATAGAAATATCTGCCAATGAGGAACACGTGCTGCTTGACCTGCTTGAATCTTCAGGTGCTAATCTGGGCGATCTTAAAATTGAAGCACCAAACCTTGAGGATCTTTTCCTCAAACTCACCGGACATGCGTTGAGAAATTAGCAACGGCATCATCGCCGCCCTGTGCTTCCCGGTCTCAACCTGCTCTCTGAATTAACAGTAGCAAGTGGCAGGGGAAGTGTGGCATTCATGCTGAGTAGCTGCCTCGCCACTCGAACCTCGCCCCTCGCCACTGTCATGTGGCTGGACAGCCGAGCATTCGAGGACAATAATGCAAGTCCCGATTGAAATGAGCGATCTGAACATGTGGCGTCGTATACTGTCAATCCTCCGGGCACGCAACCGCGAGTTTTATCGTGATCGCGCCGGTCTCGGATGGAACATCATCATGCCCGTCGTGTTCGTGTTCGGATTTACCTTTATTTTCAGCGGTGAGCCACAGAGTATGTTCAAGGTCGGCGTTCTTACGCAGGCCGAAGATATCACCAGAATCGACTCGCCTTTCCTCAGCACCAGGCATATCGACTTCATTATCACTGATAGCGAGACCGAAGCTATCGTCAAGGTCGAACGTCACCAGCTTGATTTGCTGCTGGACACAGGCAGCACCCCTCGCTACTGGATTAATGAGCATTCGCAAAAGGGTTACCTCGCGGAACGCCTGATGCTTGCTGCCTTCAGTGCTGCAGAGGCGGCACTGCCGCAACGCCAGACAGTCAGCGGCGAGGCATTGCGCTATGTCGACTGGGTCCTGCCCGGCATCCTTGCAATGAACATGATGTTCAGTTGCTTCTGGGGTGTTGGCTGGGTCATCGTACGCTACCGCAAAAACGGTGTGTTAAGAAGGCTGCGGGCAACCCCGTTAAGTGCATTTGAATTCCTGGCTGCACAGGTCCTATCACGCCTTGCAGTAGTACTGGCCGTAACCCTGGTTGTCTATGCGGGGGCAGATTTCTTTCTCGATTTCGTCATGCGCGGCTCATACCTTGCATTGCTCGTGGTTTATACCGCCGGCGCCATGTGCCTGATCAGCATGGGACTGATTATTGCCGCACGCTTGCGAACCGAAGAACTTGCCGACGGTCTGCTCAATGTATTCTCCTGGCCTATGCTGCTGTTATCCGGCGTCTGGTTTTCGATGGAAGGCACCAGCCCTGCTGCACAATTTCTCTCCGGGCTCATGCCGTTAACGCATCTGGTCAATGCAGCTCGTGCTGTCATGGTCGATGGCGCCGGCATCGCACAGGTATTACCTGAAATCGCCCTGCTCTGCAGCATGGGGGTATTGCTGTTGATGATTGCAGCAATGCTGTTCAGATGGGATTGATAGCCGCACAGACATATTTGCCCGCTCAGTCATCCAACAGTTTCCCATGTGGCGGTGTTTGGCGATGCTGATGAACAATATGGCGAAGATAACATGGCCTGCATTCAGTTGCGTCGATATCTGCAATTAACAGAGGGCCAGACCCGCGCGTTTTGCGAAAGCAGGACTGCACATTACAAGATTCCGGATTACACCTGGTTTGCCGATGAGTTCCCGATGACGATAACCGGCAAGTTGCATACAGCCCCCCCTGATGATCGCCATTGCGGCCACACATGTAAAAAGGAATAATATCGACATGAAATTACAACAATTGGCCAAACTGCTTGGTTATGCCGGACTGATACCCTTTATTGTATTCAGCATGAGCACCTGGGTGACACTACCGCTTGTTGGCAATCCCCATTTTGTGCTGATGACCTACGCCGCGATTATCCTGTCATTCATGGGCGCCATTCACTGGGGGCTAGCCATGTCACGCAGTAGTGATATACAACTGGTGGAGCTTGGCCTAAGCGTCATTCCCGCTCTCATTGGCTGGCTGGCACTGCTGATCACCGCCGTATATGGCTATGTATTGTTGATTTTGTCTTTCATCGTCCTGTTCATTGCTGATAAATTCGCAAGCAACGCCGGCCTGCTTCCAGACTGGTATTTGTCGATGCGTGCTGTGCTCACGACCATTGTGGCACTAAGCCTGGCTGCAGCAATGCTGGCAGCGATATAAGACGAAGCTATTATCAGTTCGGCTTGCTGTTATTACCAATCAACCCCTGTTCTCCAGATTTCATTACCAGTATTCTTTGGCAGTGACTATTACCGAATAAATCGTATTTTTATTGGTTAAAACCGGCAAATACCTGTACAGTAGCGATTCAGCGTAGTTGCTCAAATTTACAACAGGGATACCGCGCATTATCAAACCAGCAGGTATTCTATGTTTTCCTTGCGCTATCGTTATCAAACCATAGAGCTCAATGGCTTCGATATTCATTTACGCACTTTACGTGACAGGCAACAATATAACGACATTGATGGTATTGCCGAAAAACTTGGTATCTCGCCGGCATCATGGCCCTTATTCGGGGTTGTCTGGCCTTCAGGTGAAATACTTGCACGCCTTATGCTTGACTATGAGATCGAGGGTAAGAGAATTCTCGAAGTCGGTTGCGGAATCGCATTGGCGAGCCTGGTGCTCAGCAAACGCCTGGCTGATATTACTGCAACAGACCACCACCCTGAAGTAGAAAATTTTCTACTTGAGAACATCAAGCTCAATGATGGTAACGATATACCATTTGTTCGAACCGGATGGGGCGAGGAAGAAAGCAGCTTAGGTAGGTTTGACCTGATTATTGGCAGTGACCTGCTCTACGAAAGAGATCATGTAGATCTTCTGGCCGGTTTTATTGACCAGCATGCCAGTCAACACTGCAATATCATAGTTACTGATCCGGGGCGTGGTCTTCATCCACGCTTCAGTAAAAAAATGGTTAGCCTTGGTTATACACATAGTCAGAGCAAACCGGTTAACATTGACTTCCTTGAACAACCATTTCGAGGCCAGATACTAAGATATGCACGTTAATACTGTCTATTTCAACATACCCGGGCTCATCTGTTGCAAACTTGAAGTTATACGCCGCACAATAGTTACATAATATGAGAATATGGGTTGACGCAGACGCCTGCCCTGCAGTGATAAAGGACATCCTGTTCAGAGCTGCAGAACGTACCGGCATACAGGTAACACTCGTAGCAAATCATGCCCTGCAAACACCCCCATCACGTCACGTTAATTTTCTACAGGTAGCACCGGGATTCGATGTTGCAGACAATGAAATAGTCAAGAGACTAGGGGCTGGCGACCTGGTCATCACAAGTGATATCCCATTGGCAGCAGATGTGATTGAAAAAGGTGGCTTTGCTCTTAGCCCACGAGGCGATATGTATACAGCCAATAACATAAGAGCTCGCCTGAATATGCGGGATTTCATGGACACCCTGCGCGCCAGCGGTGTCGACACGGGCGGTCCGTCAGCGCTGAGCCAGAGTGATCGCAAGTTGTTTGCGAATCACCTGGATAAATTTTTGACCAGGCACACAAAAGAGACTTGACGAAAAAAATATCCGCAGCGATCAGCTGTTATCGAATTCCCGGTGTCATAATACATTCTGTGCCTTCATATTCAGTCTGTAGCAAGCCGGATGCGATACTTTTTCAGGGACAGCATAGTGAATGCAGCACTGCAACGACCGCATATGCCCTTGCAGGAAACGGTAGTGTTTCATGTTCATGGCGTTACCAGGGTTTAACCGATAAGAACAATGTGTCCCGTCCGGTTCCAGTTTCACTTCCGGTACCGAGCTGTGGCAGCAGCCGTGCGAGACTGTTATCAATCGCCCCGGTCAAGCGCTCAAGGACGGAGTCCTGATCATACCACTCAAGTTTAAGTGAGCTGTTTCTTTTAGCGGGGCTGCTATTCGAAGATACGTTGCCACCATCGTCTGCGGCC
>JASFVM010000051.1:0-11527 GCA_050049835.1 Gammaproteobacteria bacterium | reverse complement strand
CCGCTCTCGAAATTGTAGAGCCGCTTCTCCAGCGTGCGGATGGTGTCGTGCATACGTTGCTGGCGCCCGGGGTCAGCTGCATCAGACACGAGACCTTCGAGCTTTTCGTTCAGTGCGGCAATCAGCTGATCCAGTTCCCTGATGTGGGATTTGCGCAATTGCTCGTGGATTGCACGGTTTGTGGCGGTCAGCAGGCGAATCGCGGTGACTTCACCACAGCCGCGGCAGGCGCCGTGACCGCCCGTCATTGCATAATAATTGTCATGATCGAGGATCAGGCGCTTTGTGTCACCGCCCGGACGGATTGCATTTTCGGTGAAGCGGGCTGCTGTATTCGGCAGCAGGCTCAGGAATTCGAAGTTCCGCTGCATCTCTGCCTGCGTCTGGCTACTGTGACGCCGGGCGCTGAGTGCTCCCGGTCCACAGACATCGACGCATTCAAGACAACCCGTGCATTTCCAGGGGTCGATATTGGCCGAGTAAAGACCACCGGTACCGGGCGCATTTTTTTCCATGGCATCGAAGAAAGGGCGGGTCTTGACTACCGGGAAGCATTCAAGGACACCGACCATCGCGTCGAAGTCACGTTTCAGGCTGACATTGTCGATATCCAGCTCCTCCACGGACTCAGCGACGATTTCACTGAAGGCCCTGGGATCCTTGCTCGGCAGTTTCCTGTAGGCATCGCGAATGCTCTTGGTCAGTGGAAAAACCTGGCTGGACATCTGCGACCGGTGCTGTTCGGTGATATCGAGTTTGTTGATCGCCGTTAGCAGCAGGTCATGGATATCATGTACCGTGTTTGGAATGGCGGCATCCGGGCACACCATGGCACATTCCATGCAGCCGGTGCACAGATGCGCTGTATATTCAGGCACCTCGAGCTTGAACAGTCCCTTGTCTTTCCATGCAGCACTCGCAACCGGTATGAACATGCCTGTGCCGGGCATCACCGGTGCCTCGCCAATACTGCCGTCCCTGATGCGATCTGCCAGGGTATCGTTGTAATAGGTCTGATCGAACAGGCCGTTGCTGATCGTATTGCCGCTGGCTCTCGACATGGCAGCGGAGATCTCGACACCGATGCCGCCCTGCACCGGTACCAGTTTGTCCGCTGCTTTGAAGTCATCGTTGTTGTAGTCGACCTTGCAGGTGGCTTCCAGTCCATCCCTGACGACGTTCATGTTGCTGTCAACGACGGTCTGGCCCTTGGCGCCGAATTTCTTTGTCACCTGCTGTTCGACTTTCTGAAGTATCGCTTCACGCGATCCGCCGGCTGCGATACGGTCCACGTGTCCACAGATCGCGCCGATGAATGCGATACCCATCATGCGAATCTCGAGTTCCGGCACCGGGGCATGTTTCTTTGCTACGCCGAACGCGTCCACGATATACAGCTTGATTCGTTTATCGCGGATGATCTTGCGAGCATAGGCAGGCAGTTCATTCCACACCTCGAGCGGGGTGTGATGCGACTGCATGATCAGGGTGCCATCTTCGCCGATGCCAAGCAGTGGATTGGTATGGCTGAACACCTTGTGATCCGGTGAGACAACGATTTCAACATCTTCGAGTTCCGCGTTGGTTATCTTGATCGGTTCCGGACTCAGGGTAATGTAGAAATTGGTTGGCGCGCCGCTCTTTTCAGAACCGTATTTCGGCGCGGATTTCGAGTGCAGTCCAAGCACGCCGGCGAGAATGTCAGTCAGCAGCTTGCCGGTGGCGATGGTTCCATAGCCGCCAACCGAGTGGAAGCGGATGCGGAAGGCCTCCGGTGGCAACAGTGACGGGTTCTCATTGGTGTCGAATGCCATGAACTCGGTTTCTGGATAGGCCTGCTTCAGACGTTTTTGCAATTCGGCATTGCGCGGTGTCGGGTTCTTTTCAAAAAACTGTGAGCCGAGGTAAAAGAAGGGCACGTTGAGCGAGCTTTCCATGTTCCTGTAGGCTGCGACCAGGTGGCGGGGCTGAAGATCATGGGCGCCGATACCAAAAATACCGGTACTGAGCTTGGGCAGGCTGGTGATCGGAGGAATACCCTGGTGACGAATCAGGTCACCATTCTCACGCGCCTTGAACAGCGACTGTGTTACCAGGTTGGTGAGGGCCGTCACTTCCGAGCGTTCGAGCACGGTCACAGCTTTCTTGCCATCCAGGGCGGCTACGAGCTCGCCCTCGGGGAAAGGTTGCAGCAGTTTGATCGAGACCACGCCCACCTTCTTGCCCTGGCTGCGCAGGTGGCTGGTGACAGCTTCTGCATCGTCGGTGACGGATCCGAGGCCGACAATCACGTAATCGGCATCATCGGCCATGAATGTCTGTACCGGTTTATAGTGACGTCCGCTGAGTTCGCCGTACTCATCCATTGCCTGTCTGATAAAACGCGGCACTTCGTTAACGAAGTGCGTGCGGTGATCGACCAGGCCGGCCTGGAAATCAGGCTGATTTTGTACACCACCGGTGAGGCCCGGGTTATTGACATCGACCATCGCCGGCACCAGTTGTCGTGTCCCTTTTTCGTGTGCATTTATCCATTGTCTTCGCCATTGGCCATGCAGTTCATCGGGAACCCATTCAAGGGTATCGGCAACCCGAACACCTTCGTTATCAACTTCAATCGCATCGGCGTGGTTTTCAAGGTAATCCTGCAGTGCACGCAGGCTGTCTGGTTGCATGTCGCCTCCGTGCCTGGCCAGATACTTCTGTAATTGATAAACACGGCCCTTTGCGCCGTAGAGCATTTCCTGAGCGACTGTCGGGGACTTGATCCGGCCGGCCGGGTCGCCGAGAAATTCCTTCAGCAGTTCAGGTTCCGGCAACAGGGTCTCGCACTGCATATGGCTGGTGGCGAAACCGTCCATTGCGTTGGTGACCGGCACCATCGATAATGAACTGACACGGTAGGCGATTGCCGCAAGATCAGCAGCTTCCTGCGGGTTGCTGCCAAACAGAATGGTATATCCGGACGGGAGCAGGGCATAGACATCATCATGTCCTGCCATGACGTTCAGCGAATGCTTGGATACCGAGCGCGCAGCGACCTGTAACACGAAGCCGCCAACCTTTTTACCTACGGTGACATAATGCGACTCGAGACCGTAGAGTACGCCCTGGCTGGATGAGGCATTCGAAATGAAACGTCCTCCGGTCAAGGTCGCCCCCATGGCGCCACTCTGGGCGGAATGTTCACCCTCGGGCTCAAAGAAAAATGGATGTTTGCCCCAGACATTGCAGCCGCCCCGGGCGCGAAAGGCCTCGAACATTTCCGAAATTTCTGTTGAGGGTGTAATGGGGTAGCCGATGACGCCACCACAGACATGACCCATGACGTGTGCGACCGCGCCGTTGCCATGGATAACAGCTTCAATCCCGGGGTACCTGCCTCTCTTGTTCTCGGCGTCGGCACCCGTTGCCTGACTGGTGATTCGAGAATCCGATGAAGACTCTACCTGGTCGTTACCTGTATTCTCTGCTTCAGAACTGCGCATAAATATTTACCTTCACCTGATTCGCACTAACCGGCAAATCAATAATTGTTTACTAATGACTATTTACTGTTAACTGTTCTCTGGCTTCAAGCAACGGTGACGTCACCTGACAGATAGACATCCTGTATGGCATTCAACAATGCGATGCCGTCCTGCATTGGTTTCTGGAATGCCTTGCGTCCCGATATCAGCCCCATGCCGCCGGCTCGTTTATTGATGACTGCAGTGCGTACTGCCTGAGCAAGATCGTTTTCACCGGAAGCGCCGCCCGAGTTGATCATGCCGACACGACCCATGTAACAGTTGGCAACCTGGTAGCGGGTCAGATCAATCGGGTGGTCCGTGGTCAGCTTTTCATAGACCAGTGGATGCGTCTTGCCAAAGCCGATGGCATTGTAGCCGCCATTATTGGTGGCCTGTTTCTGCTTGATGATATCCGCCCCTATGGTAACCCCGAGATGGTTGGCCTGGCCGCTCAGGTCAGCCGAAGTGTGGTAATCAACACCGTCTTTCTTGAATGCGTTGTTACGCAGGTATGCCCAGAGGATGGTGACCATGCCGAGTTCGTGGGCATGGGCAAAAGCCTCACTGATTTCCTCGATCTGGCGCCGGGATTCAACTGAACCGAAGTAGACGGTTGCGCCGACTGCAACGGCGCCCATATCAAACGCCTGGTCGACATTGGCGAACAGGGTCTGATCATAGTGGTTGGGATAGGTCAGTAATTCGTTGTGGTTGATCTTGGCGATGAAAGGAATCTTGTGAGCATATTTGCGCGCCACGCTGCTCAGCACCCCCATCGTCGATGCCACACCGTTGCAACCTGCCTCGATCGCCAGTTCGCAAATTCCGGCCGGATCAAAGAAGACCGGATTGGGTGCAAAAGAAGCGCCCGCGGAATGTTCTACACCCTGGTCGACGGGGAGGAAGGAAACATAACCGCTACCAGCAAGACGACCGTGGCCTGTCATTGCCTGCCAGTTGCGTAACACGGTAGGGGAGCGGTCACTGTTTATCATGACGCGTTCAACAAAATCACTGCCGGGGAGATGCAGGTCTTCTTTGGGAATAGCTGTTGCCTTGTATCCAAGCAGGTTTTCGGCTTCGTCTCCGAGTAATGATTCAATGTTGGTCATGATAGATTGTCTCCCGTTAAAGTGATTTGTTTTCCATCTTCAGGCCCTGTTCAACCGTGTACTCATCCTCTGTCAGCTTGGCCTGTGCCGCGGCGATTCTCGCGATCGGCACACGGTGGGGTGAGCAGGAGACATAATTAAGGCCAACATGATGGCAGAAGCGAATAGACTCCGGATGCCCGCCCTGTTCGCCGCAGATGCCGACACGCAGTTCAGGATTTGTCTTGCGGCCCCAGTCGACGGTGATTTCCATCAACCTTCCAACACCTTTAACATCGAGCACCTCGAACGGGTTATGTTGCAGGATATTAGCTTCTTCATAGAGTGGCAGGAACTTGTTTTCTGCATCCTCGCGTGAGAACGAGAAGCTGGACTGGGTAAGATCGTTGGTGCCAAAAGAGAAAAACTCGGCAATCTCGGCCAGCCTGCCAGCTCGCATGCAGGCACGCACGACTTCAATCATGGTGCCGAACTTGAATTTCAACTGGACATCGTATTCAGTTTCAACTTCGACGCGTACGCGATCTACAATATCTTTCACCCAGTGTAATTCCTGGCCGGTGCATACCTGCGGCACCATGATTTCAGGGCGAACATCGAAACCTTCCTTGCCGCATTCAGCCGCGGCTTCAAGGACTGCGCGAATCTGCATCGCATAGATTTCAGGGTAGGTGATACCGAGGCGAACGCCGCGATGACCCAGCATCGGATTGACCTCGAACAGGTCCCGTACCTTGTGCAGCATCTGGATTTTCTTGGCGATGGCCGCATCGACCAGTTCACGACCGCCGGGGGCGAACGGTTTCGGCATTTCTTTCATATCAGCCTTGCGCCTGAGCAGGTGCATGGTGTTCATCAAATCGTTCATGCCTTCAACAGCTGCGCGCAGTTGGGTCAGGTGTTCAATTTCCTGTTCGAGCTGTTTTTCACTGGGCAGAAACTCATGAATCGGCGGATCCAGCAGGCGAATGGTGACCGGCTTGGGGGCCATGATCTTGAGTATTTCCTTGAAGTCGCCGCGCTGAATCGGGCGCAGACGGTCGAGTGCTTCCTGTCGCGCCTCCTCGTCAGCTGCGATGATCATATCGATCACGATCGGCAGTCTGTCCTGGGCATTGAACATACGTTCGGTGCGACACAGGCCGATACCCATGGCACCGTAATCAGCGGCCTGGGTGGCCGCTTCGACGGTATCGGCATTGGTCATAATTTTCAGCCGGGCAATTTCATCGGCCCAGCTCAACAGGGTGCGCAGGTTATCGGAGAATTTCGGTGGTACCGTCGGGATCTCTCCGAGGTATACATTACCGTTACCGCCATCGATCGTGATGATGTCGCCTTCATGCAGGGTAGTGTCACCAACCTGCGCGATGTGTTTTTCGACATCGACCTTGATGCCTTCAGCACCGGCAACACAAGGTTTACCCATGCCCCGTGCAACGACAGCAGCGTGCGAAGTCTTGCCGCCACGGCTGGTGAGAACGCCCTGGGCGGCAAAGAAGCCATGGATATCTTCCGGCTTGGTTTCCTCGCGTACCAGGATCACGCGTTCGCCTTCCTGTTTGGCGATTTCAGCGCGGTCGGCATCAAACACGATGTGGCCGGAAGCAGCGCCGGGTGACGCCGGCAGGCCCTGTGCTACCGGCAGGGTCTTGTAGTCTGGATCGAGCATCGGGTGCAGGACCTGGTCCAGCTCCTCCGGGTCGACACGCATGATGGCTTCATTGCGGGAGATCAACTCATCCTTGACCATCTCGACCGAAGTACGCACACGTGCAGTGGCATTCATTTTGCCGTTACGTGTCTGCAGGCAGTAAAGCACACCTTTTTCGATGGTGTACTCGTAATCCTGTACTTCGCGATAGTGGTTTTCCAGCCGGTCACGCAGTGCGACAAGCTGCTTGTACATTTCCGGCATGATATTCTGCAGTTCGTGTACCGGCTTCGGTGTCCGAATACCGGCGACAACATCTTCACCCTGTGCGTTGACCAGGAATTCGCCGAACATGACATTCTCTCCGGTGGCGGGGTTACGCGTAAAACCAACACCGGTAGCGCAGTCATCACCCATGTTGCCGAACACCATGGTCTGCACATTGACGGCGGTACCGTTGGCCATCTCGGGCGTAATCTTGAATTCGCGGCGGTAGTCAACAGCGCGCTTGCCCATCCAGGAATTGAACACCGCCTTGATTGACAGTATCAACTGTTCGTAGACATCTTCAGGAAAAGGTTTTCCGGTTTCGCCCTGGACAACATCAAGAAAAACCTCGCTGATTTCACGCAGGTTGTCAGCTGTCAGTTCAATGTCGGCGGCAACGCCCTCGCGTTTCTTCAATGCTTCAAAAGGCCTGTCGAATTTTTCATCTGCAATACCGAGCGCGACCTTGCCAAACAGCTGGATAAAACGCCGGTAGGCGTCCCAGGCAAAACGTTCATTACCGGTCAGCTTGATCAGGCCGGGCAGGGTTTCAGCGTTCAGGCCAAGATTGAGTATGGTGTCCATCATGCCGGGCATCGACAGTGCAGATCCCGAGCGTACGGACAGCAACAGCATGTTGTCGGGATGTCCGAAGCCCTTGCCCGTGGCCTGTTCCAACGCCCTGATCTGGCCGTGCACTGCATCCATCAGACCGGCAGGCATTTCGCGGTCTTCAGTCGCCAGATAGCTGAGGCAGGCCTCGGTGCTGATGACAAAACCCGGCGGCACGTTGATGCCGATTTGCGTCATCTCGCACAGGTTGGCGCCTTTGCCGCCAAGCAGTTTCTTGTTCTGGCCGTCGCCTTCCTTGAATGAATAGACGTACTGTGTGCTTGTGGAACTGGTGTCCATTAATGTTTCTCCCCAGGGTGATCGATATCACCATTGATTAAGCAGTGGCATGCCACCTGTTAATTATTAATGACTTATGTTGCGATTTTGTGAATAAACCCGGCGTTGGGTATAGACAGACTGTGTATTCACGTAATGAACATCTGATTGTTAATGATAATTTGAACACGGATGTTGACGCACATCAATAAAACAGCGGCTTGTAGCGACGGAGCAGGGTGGATAGTGGCTGGCCACCAGCTTCTGATCTCGCCACTTTGCAGCGATGTAAGGCAAAGTATGGATTCGGCCTGCCTGTCTGAATAAGCCGAAAAACCCGCCTATACTCTGATTTACACAGGATAATTAGAATAAATTCAGGAATTGGGGAATGCTTACACCATCACTGGTCAAGGTGTGGTTCAGCTATGCATGCCAGCAAATGCAGGGCGTTGTGCAGGGGTGTGTTTATCTGGGTGAAGCCGACAAGGGCCCCTATTCCCTTCTGCAAGCCAGCGCCGAGTCGTTTGCCGGCAGTGAACTTGTGCGAGAAAACATCAATGCGGTGCTGAAACGACGCAAATCAGTGGTGACGCGCATTGATGCCAGTGAAGGTGAAGCGGGAGTCAAGCGCCTGGTTGCGGTTAACGCTGCGCGGGCGGTTACCGGGATTGCAGGCAGAAACTTCCTGGTTTCCTGTCCGCTGTTGATAGAACGTCGCCTTTATGGTGCAGTCAGTATCGAGTTCAAACATGATCCATCGGTTAAGACCCAGGATTTCCTCAAGCATGTTGAATCCTCTATCAAGTGGTTGCAGTTCCTTTCTGCCGCTGAAACCGGTGACAGCGGATCAAACGAAAATGCAGCCCTGGCATTACAAATAACCGCACGTGCCCTGTCCCAGGATACTTCAGTAGCTGCCGCATCCTCAGTGGTGACAGAACTGGCGACGCGTTTGTCATGTGAACGCGTCAGTATCGGTTTCAGAGAGGGGCGAGAATTAAAATTGTATGCGCTTTCTCACAGTGCGCGTTTTGAATCGAAACAGAACCTGATCAAGCGTATCGAAGCAGCCATAGAAGAAGCGGTCGACCAGAAAGAGACATTACTTTATCCGGCGCCGGATGACAGTGCCTATATGCTGCAGGCACACACAGAACTGGCGCGAAATTACGGCGGTAAATTTATCTGCACGGTGCCGTTGATACATAACGAGAAGGTTGTCGGCGGTGTGATCTTTGAACGCAGTGAAAACGCGACTGAATTCCTGCCTGAAACAGTGGAGTTATGCGAACAACTGGCAGCCCTGTTTGCACCTGTCCTCGAGTACCGGCGACTCAATGACCGGCCGTTACCGGCCAAGGTCTGGGAACTGCTCAAGAGTCTGTTATCCCTGATCGCCGGCCGTGGACATCTGGGTATGAAGTTCGGCATTGCACTGAGTGTGACAGTTATTCTGCTGCTGACATTCGTGCAATGGGAATACAGGGTATCGGCCAATTCTGTACTGGAAGGTACGATTGAACGCGTGATTACAGCACCGGAAGAAGGTTATATCAAGGATGCGCCGGCCAGACCGGGTGATCTGGTCACAGCAAAACAGGCACTCGCCATGCTGGATGATCGCGACCTGCAACTGGAAAAGTTGAAATGGACCGGCAAGCAGAAGCAGGTTGCAAAGGAATACCGGGAAGCACTGGCAAGCCGCGACCGATCACAGATCGGTATCCTGCGTGCACAACTGGACCAGGCACAGGCACAGATAGAGATACTCGATAAGAAACTGCAACGCACGGTTATAAGTGCACCGATCAGCGGTGTCGTGGTCAGTGGTGATTTTACCCGCGCACTGGGATCGCCGGTGGAACGTGGACAGATTCTGTACAAGGTATCACCGCTGGATGAATACCGGGTATTGCTCGATGTTGATGAGAGCGATATCGCAGAACTGGCCGTGGGTATGAAAGGAGAGCTGACGCTGTCGGCGGCAGCCGAGGACACGTTTGCAATTGTTGTTGACAAGATCACGCCGGTTTCTGTGCCCGGTGATGGTGCCAACTATTTTCAGGTAGAGGCTTCACTGGTTGCAACACCCGAATTCCTGCGCCCGGGGATGCAGGGTGTGAGCAAGATCGACATTGGCGAACGCCGCTTGTTGTGGATCTGGACCCACAAGCTGGTTGACTGGTTGCGTTTACAATTGTGGAAATGGTTTTAACGCATGTCAGAACAACTGTTCAGTTCCCGCTGGTACCGGATTGCCAATGTAAAACTGTCTTTACGTGGCCACGTACGAGTCCATCATCATGTTTACCGCGAAGACCACTGGTACATTCTGCGCGATGAATCAACGGGACGTCATCATCGCTTTAACGAGGCTGCCTATAACCTGATCAAACTGATCAATGGCAAACGTACCGTCAATCAGATATGGGAAATCCTGCAACAAGAGCTTGGTGATGATGCGCCAACACAGGATGAAGTGATCAATCTGCTGGGGCAGTTGCACTATGCCGACCATATGCTGGCTGATTTGTCGTCCGATGTTGCGGAGTTGATCGATCGCAGACGCAAGCAGAGAAACAAGCTGTTTCTGTCAAGGTTCGGCAACCCTCTCGCCATACGTATTCCACTGTTTGATCCTGACAGGCTGTTAACACGCTGGATGCCTGTAGCCGGACCGTTATTTACCAGAACAGCGGCCTTGATCGGCGTCATGATTATGCTGTTAGCCTTGCTTGAGATGACGCAGAACTGGTCGATGTTGAGCAAGCATGCAATCGAATATGCGCTCTCGCCCTACAATATGCTGATTATCTGGCTGGTCTACCCGGTTATAAAAGGCATGCACGAACTTGGCCATGGCTTTGCGGTGAAGAAGTGGGGTGGTGAAGTACACGAAATGGGAATCATGCTGCTGGTACTGATGCCGGTGCCCTATGTCGATGCATCGGCCGCCACGGCATTCAGGTCGAAGCAGCAAAGGATACTGGTGGGTGCCGCTGGCATCATCGTTGAGTTGCTGCTTGCATCGGTAGCCTTGCTGCTGTGGTTGAATATCCAGGAAGGCATCATCAGCGATGTATTATTCAACATTATGTTGATCGGCGGGATTTCAACGCTGCTGTTTAACGGCAATCCGTTGTTGCGTTTCGATGGTTATTATATTCTTGCAGATGCTATTGAAATCCCTGCACTCGGCAACAGGGCTAATCGCTATTACATATATCTGCTGCAGCGCTATGTCTATGGCGTCAAGGAAGCCTGGTCGCCGGTGACCGCGCATGGTGAAAGCACCTGGTTTGCCATCTATGCTCCTGCCGCATTCTGCTACCGCATCATGATCCTGGTCATGATAGCCCTGTTTATTGCCGGCAAATACTTCTTTATTGGTGCGGCGCTTGCAATCTGGGCAGTGTTTATGCAACTGGTTGTACCGGTGCTGAAGGTGATCACTTTTCTGCTTAACAGCCCGGCACTGTCACAACGGCGTGAGCGTGCATTATCTGTCAGTATTGGCATTATTGCCTTTTTCGTATCTGTCCTGTTTCTGCTGCCGATGCCATTGAATACCATGGCTGAGGGTGTTATCTGGATGCCGGAGCATTCCTATGTACGTGCCGGCAGTAATGGTTTTATCAAGGAGGTTCTTGCAACCGACGGCGAATATGTGAATAAGGGCGATGCATTAATCGTCAGTTATGACCCACTGATGGAAGCGCAGCTCAAGCTGTTCGAGGCGCAAAGAAAAGAATTAAAGGTCAAATATGATGCCCTGAAGCAGAATGATATTGTCGAGTCTGAAATAACGCTGGAGGAAATCAATGTACTCGAGGGCAAGATACGTCGTTTACAGGAACAGATCTCCGAAATGACAATAACCAGCCCGGTAGACGGCCGTTTTGTTATTCCTGAATCAACAGACTTGCAGGGTCACTATCTGAAGCAGGGTGATCCGATTGCTTATGTTATTAACTTCGACGATGTTTCAGTGCGTGTTGTGGTGCCGCAGGATTCCATAGGCCTGGTAAGAAAACGTACTCATGACGTAGTAATAAGGCTGGAAGGTATGGTGCAGGACGCGCTGGCAT
>JASFVM010000050.1:0-11554 GCA_050049835.1 Gammaproteobacteria bacterium | reverse complement strand
CAGTGTAGCCGAGCGCATACTGGAACAGGGGGTCGTGCTTGAAGAGAACGGCTTTCGCATCCGCGGCGTGACCCTCGATCATCACGGTACGCCGGTAATTGCTTATGCACTCGAAGCGGACCAGCAGATCAATATCCGCAAGGACCGCCTCAGAGCACGTGGTCTTGAACCCGGCCCCTGGCTGAACACATTAAAACAGCACCTGCTGGATCAGAATGAAGCGGCACAGATTCAGATGCCCGACGGTAGCCGGGCATCTGCAGGCGCGCTGGCACAGGAACTGGTGCTGGTTTCACCCGGTAAAAAACTGGTGTACGCCACCGATCTTGCAGACACGCCAACCAATCGTGACAGGCTGATCAGGCTGGCCCGGCATGCACATACCTTTTTCTGCGAATCAACCTACATTGAAGCTGATGCCGAATATGCAACCATGAACGGGCATTTAACCACGCGCGCCTGTGGCGAGATTGCGACGCGAGCGGGTGTCTCCCGCCTTGTTCCGTTCCATTTCTCGCGCCGTTATCTGCATCGGGCCGAGCAGGTATATGACGAGCTTGAACAGTATTGCGTGCGTGTTTTCAGACCGCAGGATATGGCCCTGTTCAAGGCTGCCAGGCAAACCGATGAGGTCACTGAAATGGGTGTTGAATCCTGACAGCAAGCACGGCACTGATCAGAAGTTGATAACCAGCAGACTGTTTCCGTCATCAATGCCAGCACTGCAGGCGGCTGCGTCAGGCTTCATAGGTCGTCGATGCAACTTTGCCACCATGGCCTGTCCAGTCGGTATGAAAATATTCGCCGCGCGGTTTATCAATGCGTTCATAAGTGTGTGCACCGAAATAGTCGCGCTGTGCCTGCAACAGGTTGGCCGGCAAACGTGCACTGCGATAGCCATCGAAATACGACAGGGCCGAGGCAAATGCAGGTGCAGGAATGCCGTTGCGCACAGCCAGCATCACCGCATTGCGCCAGCCGTCCTCTGCTGATTTCAACGCTTCGGTAAAGAAGCTGTCCAGTGCCAGATTTTCCAGTTGCGGATTGGCATCATAGGCATTCTTGATGTTCCCGAGGAAAGTACTGCGAATAATGCAACCACCTCGCCACATCAAAGCGATTTCACCGTAGTTGAGATTCCAGCCCTGCTCCCTTGCCGCCTCACGCATCAGCATAAATCCCTGGGCATAGGATATGATTTTCGAAGCATACAGGGCATCATGCAATGCCTTGATATTATCTGCCTCGCTACCGTTTTCCGAGGGTTGCGGACGCGGTCCGAGAATCGCTGCTGCACGCACGCGTTCGTCCTTCAATGCAGACAGTACGCGTGCAAACACGGCCTCCCCGATCAGGGTCAACGGCACGCCGAGGTCCAGGGCGTTGATGCCGGTCCACTTACCGGTGCCTTTCTGACCGGCGGTATCAAGTATCTTGTTAACCAGCGGTTCGCCATCATCATCTTTCATTGCGAGAATATCAGCCGTGATCTCAATCAGGTAGGAATCGAGCACACCGTCATTCCATTGACTGAAAACCTCGTGCATGCGATCACAGCTCATATCCAGCGCGTTTTCCATCAATGCATAGGCTTCACAGATCAGTTGCATGTCACCATACTCGATGCCGTTGTGTACCATTTTTACGAAGTGACCGGCACCGTCTTCTCCGACCCACTGGCAGCAGGGTTCGTTATCCACTTGCGCAGCAATCGACTGGAAGATTCCCTTTACCAGTGGCCAGGCCTCCGGGTCGCCACCGGGCATAATCGATGGCCCGTGACGAGCGCCCTCTTCGCCACCTGAAATACCGGTACCGATGAAGCGCAGTCCCTGTTTCCTCAGCCGGGCGGTACGCCGTGTGGTATCAGGATAGTACGAATTGCCGCCATCAATAATGACATCACCCTGATCCAGTAACGGCACCAGCATATCGATAAAACGGTCAACAACTTCACCCGCCTTGACCATCAACATGACCTTGCGCGGTTTGTCGAGCGCAGATACCAGCTCCTCCATGCTGTGCGTGCCGATGATGCTTTTCTCTTTTGCCGGACCATTGATAAAATCATCGACCTTGCTGGTAGTGCGGTTGAACACGGCGACACGATAACCGTGGTCGGCCATATTCAAGACCAGGTTCTGCCCCATTACCGCCAGCCCAATCAGACCAATATCTGCCTTATCCATAATGTCGGTTACTCAGTTGTTGTTTGTTACTCAGGGTACATGACCACATCGGCAATGCAATAGAGATCGAGAATTATCACTTCAGATTACACACCGAGACAACAGGAAGGCGATGTTGCTGTTGACTTCCCGACGAATTTTACAGGGTGTCGCTGTACAGTAGTATCTATGGTACCAGCTTGTGCATGCCGGACTGCAACAGGATGCCGGTACCGGCTCAGGTTACCTTGATAGCTGGCACAGATTTTGAATCAGCTTCAGCAATCCAGTAATTGTTGCTTAAAAGTCATCTTAGGCGCACAAATCTGGTACCTGATGTTTAACTATGGTGCATCCTGGTCTCAATTGTTACGGTCATGCTGAAATCAAAGCAGAACGATACAGAACACGAAATTGACGCAGGTCAATAAATTATTCAAAATTTTCGCTTGGGCCACTAAATATGCCGTCGTTAACAAAATCGTCGTGTTCAG
Source organism: Gammaproteobacteria bacterium (assembly GCA_050049835.1). Classification (GTDB taxonomy): domain Bacteria; phylum Pseudomonadota; class Gammaproteobacteria; order SZUA-229; family SZUA-229; genus JABDQW01. Next base: position 8,892 of record JASFVM010000050.1, on the reverse strand, counting down.
ATGCTTTCCATTTGAGCCAGCATCAGAGTACACTCGCTGCCGATGCCTAGAACAAGAAATATAACGCTGCAGTTTCTCAACCTCTGGTTGACCCTTTTACTCATATGGGTCATCGCCAACGGTACCCTGGCCTACGACACATTGTTAACCGGTGTCGTAATAACGGCAGCCATTGCGTTTGCCTTCGCCGCGTTTTCCCGTGTCTACAGCGTGATTCGCTGGTCACCGAAAGTAATTGCCTACTACCTCATGTACCTGGCGGTATTTTTCATCGAGCTGACCAGGGCCAACTTCAACGTCATGCGGCTGGTGTTTTCGCCACGCATCAGGATTGAACCCGGTATCGTGGAAATCAAGACCCGGTTGAAATCACCCATCGGCCGGCTGGCCCTGGCCAACTCCATAACACTGACACCGGGTACACTGGTGGTGGATATCAAGGGAGATTCACTGTTCATTCACTGGATAAACATTGGTGAGACTGATCCGGTCGCCGCAACTAACGCGATTTCCGGCCGTTTCGAGAAATATCTGGAGGTTATCTATGGCTGAGATCAGCATGACAGAAATCACCACTGTTGCAACCGCACTGCTGATATTTTTCGCTATCGTATTTGGTATCGTACGCCTGGTGATCGGCCCGGAAACCGTTGACAGGGTCGTTGCCATCGACCTGCTGACCATTATCACCATCGCGCTGATCGCCCTGCTTGCACATCACGCGCAACGCTATATCTATCTCGATGTCGCTCTGGTTTACGGCCTGCTCAGCTTTCTCGGCGTACTTGCCGTTGCGCGCTTCCTGGAAAAAGGCATCTGATTACTCATGTCGATACCTGTCATTACCTTACTCACGATTGTGCTGTGCAGCGGCATTCTGATCAGCGGTCTGCTGGCCGTGCAACTCGATAGCATGCTCAGTGCCGTCATCAGTGCCGGACTCGCCAGCCTGTTCGCGTCTGTTGTTTACGTGGTACTGGCCGCACCCGACGTTGCCATGACCGAGGCTTCGATCGGTTCCGGCCTGACCACGATGATCTTTCTCTATGCAATCCGCAAAACACGGGGTGATAACTGACCATGTCAGAGATCTTGGGCAACATGATGTTGATTACCGGCGCACTGTTCCTGTTCTCCGCCGGTCTTGGCGTACTGCGCATGCCAGACACCTATAACCGGATCCAGACCGGCACCAAGGCAACGACACTCGGTACCATTATGATCCTGATCGGGCTGGCTTTCCTGCACCCGGGCTGGACTTTCAAGCTGATCATCCTGATTTTCTTCGTGATGCTGACTAATCCGGTGTCATCGCACGCACTCGCACGCGCCTCGCATGCAATCGGCATTCACGGAGCACCGTCCACGGTCATTGATGCACTTGATGCGGCTGAAGAAAAAACCAGTCCGGAGCAGGCAGAATGATCAAACGGCTTTTCATTTTTATGATGCTGGCCCTGATGGCATTGATTTTTTACAACCTGGCGTCGAACTACACAGAAAATACCGTGCTGTCAAAACTCGGCCATTACTACGTCGAGCAAGGCCCCGGGGAACTCGGTGCTGCCAACCTGGTGACGGCTGTTGTCGTTACCTACCGTGGTCTGGACACACTGGGCGAAGTGACTGTGCTGTTTATTTCTGCAGCCGGTGTCGGTCTGCTGCTACGCCGTACCCGGCGCCGTAAAGACGATGAAGATCTGGAGCAAGGCGACCGGGCCGAAGAAACGGCCGGTGAACACAAGCCGGCCAGCGAGATTGTTGAAACGGCTACCGAACTGCTGTTGCCGATGGTGATCCTGTTCGGTATCTACGTATTCCTCAATGGTCACCTTTCACCGGGCGGAGGCTTCCAGGGTGGCGCCATTATCGCTTCGGGAACCATGTTTCTGCTGCTGGCCCTGCCCGAATCACATATCAGCCGGCTGATGATAGCCATTATCGAATCGATGTCCGGTTTCAGTTACGTAGTTGTCGGGGTATTGGGCGTGATTCTGGCCGGCGGTTTCCTCGACAACCGCATCATGGGGCTGGGCGATTACGGTGCCCTGTTCAGTGCCGGTGCGATACCACTGATCTATGTATTTGTCGGTCTCAAGGTCGGCTTTGAGCTCAGCGCCGTGCTCGACCGCTTCCGCAAGGAGGACACCGGGCCACTATGAACATCATCGCCGACCTGCCGATATCAATGATCGTGCTGTGCAGTGGCCTTGGCCTGATTCTGATCGGCCTGTGGGGCATGCTCACGCAACGTAATATGGTCCGCATGATTATCGGTTTCTCGTTGACCGATACCGGGGTACACATGGTCATGGTGTCCATCGGCTATGTCACCGGTGGTACCGCGCCCATCATCAACGAGGCGGTACCGATGGCCGAGGCGACCACCCGGGTTGTCGACCCGGTACCGTCCGCACTGGTATTGACCGCGATCGTGATCGGGCTTGGCGTGACAGCAGTGATGCTGGCCTATGTGGTACGCATCTACAGGGCACGCAATACGCTGATGATTGACGAGTGCACGGAGTCCAGATGGTGACCGCCGTACAATCCGGACTGCTTCAGCCTCTTGGCATTTATATCCTGGCCCTCGCCGCGGGCTTCCTGATCCCGCTGTTTGATCGTGCCCATCGCGGTTCCGCGATCCTGGTGTTTTTCGCCGCGCTTGCCGGCATGGTGACCATTGCCGGGCTTAACCTGCTGGCCATTGTTAATGGTGCTCCCGCGGTCGACATCGAAACCGCAGGCATTGCACCGCCGTTTTCGATCAACCTGCGTTTCAGCCTGTTTGAAGGTGGTTTCGTTCTGGCGGTCAACATCGCTGCGCTGCTGGCAGCTGTACATTACCTGCCGGCGCTGCGACAGCATGCGTCAGCACTGCTGCTGTTTTTGATCATGGTGATGGGCATCAATGGCGTCATAATGACCCGTGACCTGTTCAACCTGTTCATTTTCATTGAAATTACCTCGCTCGCCACCTATGCACTGATAGGTATGGAACGAACCGGCAACGTACTGTCAGCCGGATTCAAATACATCATCGCAACCTCGGTGGCGACCACATTCTTCCTGCTCGGCACCATCTTTATCTACTACCAGACCGGGACACTGAATATCGATGACATCATTGCACACAGCGACCTGATCAACGGGCCGATCGGATTCATCGCAACGCTGTTCGTACTCACCAGTCTGATGATTGAACTCAAACCTTACCCGGCGAACGGCTGGGGACTGGATGTCTATGAAAACGCCCCCGGTGGCATTGCATCGCTGGTGTCCGTCGGTGTTTCAGCCGGTGTCCTGTTTGCGATCTACAAGCTGCTGCCGTTGATGACCGACTTCCTGCCAAGCATTGCGCTGGTGGCCGGCGCCACTTTCCTTATTTCCAACATCATCGGCCTGAAACAGGATAATGCCAGGCGTCTGCTTGGCTACTCATCCATCGGCCAGATGGCTTTGATCCTGCTGGCACTGGTGCTGCTGCATCAACTCGATGCGACAGCTCAGCTGGCGCTTGTCGTCGGTGGTTTGTTCATCAACCACCTGCTCGCCAAGGCCGGTCTGTTCTGGCTCGCTGCACTGGTGGGTCGCACCGCGATCCGGGACTGGTCAGCTCTGGCGCGACATCCATGGCTGTTACTGTTGTTCGGGGTCATGCTCACCGCCCTGATTGGATTGCCGCCTTTCCCAGGTTTCTGGGCAAAATGGGAACTGGTAATGACACTGGCACAGGGCGACCAGTACGGCTGGATTGTTCTGGTGCTGATCGGCTCGCTGCTCGAGGCCGCCTACCTGTTCCGCTGGTTCAGCCTCGCCAGGCAACGTGATACTGCATCTTCAGAGGTGACCGTCAGTCGCTGGCAATCGCTACCGCTGGACATAGCCGCCTTGCTGCTGTTTACTGTCGGCTGCGGTATCGCGATGACAATGAATGTCGATGTCGCAACGCTGTTCCTGCCGCTGGTCGCCGGCCTAGTATTGTGGTTGATCGACGCATTACCCGGTCGTCTTAAAAACCTGCCGATGCTGGTTGTGGTCGCTGCCGGCGGGTACTGGCTGACAAACGACCTCGAAGGTATTAACCGCCTGTTCAGCATCCTGCTGCTTGGCGGCGGCCTGCTGATCAGCATTGCGGCAATGTACCGCAATGATCAACGCAAGGGTTTCTATCCTCTGCTGTCGGTACTGCTGCTGTCGCTGGCGGCACTGCTGCGGGCACAGACCACGCTGGCGTTTTTCTTCAGCTGGGAACTGATGACACTGAGCTCCTACCTGCTGGTCATGCTGGGGCGCGAGGGTGTCAAACCGGCGCTGGGCTACCTGCTGTTTTCCCTCGCTTCGGCTTATTTCATCTTCACCGGCTTTGCGGTCCATTATGCGGCCACCGGGCAGATGGAGCTCGCCAGCCTGGCCGGCAGTGGTGACATGTCAGGACTGATCTTCAGCCTGCTCGCGATTGGCTTCGCGATCAAGACAGGCGCTTTAGGTTTCCATATCTGGCTGCCGGGCACTTACGCGGAAGCAGACGACGACTTTACCGCAATCCTGTCAGCCGTGGTCAGCAAAGCCGGTATCTTTGGCCTGGTGATGGTTGCAGCCCAGCTTGGAATACGTTCCGAGGTCGGTCTCGATCCCGCTTACGTGCTTGGCTGGCTCGGCATTCTCACCGCCACCTTCGGTGCCCTGATGGCCGTGTTTCAGGAGGACATCAAGCGGCTGGTCGCGTATTCCAGCATGAGCCAGCTTGGCTACATCGTCACCGGCATGGCGCTGATGAGCCATCTTGGCTGGGTGTCGGCGCTGTACATGACGGTCAATCACTTCCTGTTCAAGGGTATCCTGTTCCTGTCGATTGCCGGCATCGTGCTGCGCACCAATCAACGGTTGATGTACAGGATGGGTGGCCTGATCAAGAACATGCCGTTTACTTTTGTCTTCGTCATGATCGCTATCATTGCGATGTCGGGTGTTCCGCCACTGACCGGCTTTGGCGGCAAGTGGATGCTGTTCAATGCGCTGATGGACAAGGGCTGGTACTGGATCGCAGCGCTCGCATTCTTCTCCAGCGCGGTCGCATTCCTTTATATGTTCCGTCTGCTGCAGACCGTGTTCCTCGGCCAGCGCAAGCTTGAACACCGTGAGCTGCGTGAAGCACCGGCCATTCTGCTGGCACCGCAGTTTGTTATGATCGCGGCCATCATGGTGATCTCGGCCTATCCGAAAATTCTGCTCGATCCGCTGTCTGCCGCCATTACGCCGTGGCTTGGTGGCTCGCTGGCATGGGACGGCACCGCCCTGCAGACATCGTTCGGCTACTGGAACGCACCGATGATCATGGCCGTTGTCGCCGGTGTCTGGATGGTGCCGCTGATCATCCTGCTGCTGATATCGCTGACACTGAAGATCCAGAAAGTCGAACAGTTCAACATCGTCTATGCCGCCGAGCGCCCCCACCGACCGGAAGACACGCACTTCGCGTATAACTTCTTCGCGCATTACGACCGTGCAATCGGCTTCCTGGTCAAACCGCGTGCGACTGCATTCTGGAACGCCGTGGTCGAGTGGAGCCACACGCTGGGCTCATCGCTGCGCATATTCTATAACGGCAACGGTCAGACCTACGCGCTGTTCATCCTGATGTATTTTGTTGCGATGGTCCTGCTCAACGGAGGACTCGGGCTGTGAATATGGAATCAATGGATATTTCCACCTGGCTCGGCAAAGTCGGCTGGTTTTCAGTTACGCTGCTGATTGTCACCACGTATGGCCTGCTGGTGGGCGCCTACATCGAGCGCATTATTGCCAAGGTACAGGGCCGCATTGGTATTCCCTATCGTCAGCCTTTCATCAATATACTGAAAAATATTTTCAAACGTACTGCGGTCAGCCACGGCATCATGTTTTATCTTGGACCGGTGTTCCGTATTGCTGGCGGCATAGGTACGCTTGCTTTTATCCCGGTTATCTATGGCAGTGAAGCTTTTTCCAACTTCAGCATGGCCGGCGATCTTTTCCTGGTAATCTACTTTATGTTTTTCGGTCAGCTGGGCATGGCGCTGGGCGCCGGTGAAAGTGGACATCCCTACAGTGCCATCGGCATTGCCCGCGGCCTCTCCCAGATGACGGCCTACGAAGTGCCGTTCGCACTCGCCGTGGTCGCCATCGTGATCCAGTACGACACCCTGTCGATCACCGAAATCGTCGCCGCACAACAGGGTGGCTGGCAGAACTGGACCGTGATCACCAACTGGGTCGCCACATTAGCCGCGTTACTTGCTTTCCTTGGCATGACAGGCTACTCGCCGTTCGATATTTTCCTCGCACCGCAGGAAATCCCGATTGGCCCGCCGACCGAATTCCACAGTGCCTACCTGTCGTTGTTGCAGACCAACCGCGCTCTGTTCGGTGCGACCAAACTGATTCTGTTCATGAACCTGTTTTTCGGTGGCGCAACCGGCTGGATCGAGCTGATGATCAAAACCCTGTTGATTTACATGATTGCCATCATCGTCGGCGTTGCGTTTCCACGCTTCCGCGTCGACCAGGCAATACGATTCTTCTTCAAAATCCCGACCCTGATCGGGATAATAGCAATAGTGTATGCACAAACAGTGCTGACGAGCTGATGAACCATCAGCGGGAGATGCGGATATGTTAAAGATAACCGGCGCAGACGACATCCTGTCAAACGACGGGCTTACAGATGAAGACAAGCTGCTTTTCTCCAATGCTCGCCCGCGCCCCTACGAACCCTACCCGATCAAGGCAATCGAGGACTTCGCCAACTGGGCTCGCGCCAATTCACTGTGGATCCTCGGCTTCGGCACCGGATGCTGTTCAATAGAGTTACGGCCATTGATGACATCGCGATTTGACGCCAACCGTTTCGGCGTCGCCGGTCGCCCCACACCGCGCCAGTCATCCGTGTTCGTGATCGGCGGTTATGTTTCGGTTAAAACACTGAAACGCATCATTCGCAGCTACGAGCAGATGCAGGGACCCAAGTTCATTGTTGCACTCGGTTCCTGTCCGGCCAATGGCGGCATGTACTTCGACAGCTATAACACCATCAACCAGTTCGACCTGTACCTGCCGGTCGATATGTATATCAACGGTTGCATGCCGAGGCCTGAAGCCCTGCTCCATGGCATCCTCGAATTACAGGATGAAATCAAGGCAGGTCGCTGCGACGGCGCCAACCGTTACGTGGAAAACTTCGACTGGTACAAGGCCAACCAGAAAAAAGTGATCAAGAACTGGGACATGCCCGATTACAACTGGTAACGCACAACCGACAGGCACAGACGGTTAACAGATGAACAGACTACTGGAAAGACTGCAGCGCGATTTTGGTATCAACGACATAACCGAGCGTCATGCGCGCCTGGTCACGTTTAATGTCATGAAAGACAAGGCGGAAACCCTGATTCGCGAGCTTCGCGACCGCGAGGGTTACACCCATCTCAATTTCATCACCTGCACCGATTATATCGAGGACGGTATCTTCAGGCTGACCTACATGTTGACCAGCTACGAGGTCAACAACATGCTCGGCGTGCATGTCGATATCGACCGTGACAATGCTGAGATGACCTCTATACACACCCTGTGGGCGCAGGCGTGGACTTACCAGCGTGAACTGCGTGAAATGTACGGCATCAACTTTCCGGGCAGCCCGCGCCTGGAAGAAGATTTCTGCCTCGAGGGCTGGGACCAGATCCCGCCACTGCGCCGCGATTTCGATACCCGCGCCTTCAGCACCGAGCGGTTCGGCCATCGTGAACGCCACACTGAAGAGCCCAGGCAGTTCATGAAAATACAGTTCTACCCGAACCGCGGAGGCGACGAACAATGAAACAGTATACCGGTCATTCCGCCGCGCTCGATTTCGCTCAGCCGGAGCCGGTCGACCTGTCTTCGGGCAAGTACGTCAAGCTGTGGCAGGGACCGCAGCATCCAGGGATTACCGGCAACATGTCACTCGAACTGACACTGGACGGTGACACCATTATCCAGTGCAAGACCCATGTCGGCTATCTGCACCGCGGCTTCGAGAAGCTGATGGAAGGCCGGAACTACATCCAGAACTTCACCGTGGTATGCCGCATCGCAGTACCCGAACCGGCCTTCAATGAATACCTGTATGCCGCCGGCCTCGAGCAGCTGAGCGGCATCGTACCCCCCGAGCGCGCGCAATGGATCCGTACGCTGAATCTGGAAATGATGCGGCTGGCCAGCTTCATGATGTGGATCGGCGGTATGAGCGGTGCGTTCGGCCTGTACACCGTACCCAACTGGACCCTCGCCTATCGCGACTATATTCTCGACCTGTTCGAAGAAATGACCGGCGCGCGTATCTACCACATGTACATGGTACCCGGCGGCGTGCGCTTCGACCTGCCAAGGGACTTTGACAAGCGTGTCCGCGAGGTGCTCGACGGCGCTGACAAGCTGCTCGACCAGATTGAGCGCGTGATGTACAACAACGTCGTGTTCAAGGCGCGTGCAAAAGGTCTCGGCATAATCACCCCTGACATGGTCGATCCGTATGGCATCGTTGGCCCCAATGCACGCGCCAGCGGCATGGCACGCGACCTGCGCAAGGACGAACCCTACCTGGTTTACGACCAGCTCGATTTTGACGTCGTCAGCGGTACCGCCTCCGACGCCTATGAGCGTGCCTGGCTGCGCCTGCAGGAAAGCCGTCAGTGTATCAGCCTGCTACGCCAGATTCTCGACCGCATGCCCGGAGACGGCCCGCTGCAGGCCGACATGCCGAACGTGCTGCACTGGAAAATCCCGCCGGGCGAGACCTACGTCAAGGCCGAATGCACGCGCGGTGAATACGGCTATTACATGGTCACCGACGGCAGCGAATACATCCGCCGC
>JASFVM010000298.1:0-3717 GCA_050049835.1 Gammaproteobacteria bacterium | reverse complement strand
CCAGTTCAACGCCCATCTGCTGTGCAAGATAAGAATGCTCGAAATAGGCCGAATTGTATATTCCGGGTGTCAGTACAACGATAGTAGGGAAATCTGCCGGTCTTGGAGAAATTGAAGCCAGCATGTCGAATAACCGCGTTGAATAACCATCAACAGGCAGTATGCTGTAGTCTTCAAACAGTTCGGGAAAAACACGCTTCATGACAAAACGATTTTCCAGCATGTATGAAACACCGGATGGCACCCTGAGATTGTCTTCGAGCACATACATGGTGCCATCAGCGTCGCGCACCAGGTCACTGCCGCAGATATGCGCCCAAACACCGTGCGCAGGCTTGATGCCCATGCACTGCTCACGAAAGTTTACCGATTGTTCAAGGACTTCTGCAGGAAAGATCCCATCCTTGATAATGCGTTGTTTGTCATATATATCGGCGATAAACATATTCAGCGCCTGTACACGCTGTTGCAATCCTTCGTCTGTTCTTGTCCATTCACGTGCTGAAATGATGCGCGGGATAATATCAAAAGGCCACACTCTGTCGATACCACCTTCTTCACTGTATACAGTAAAGGTGATACCCATGACATGCATTGCCAGTTCTGCGGCATCACGGCGCTCGCGTAGGTCTTCGTCATTCAGGCCGCGCAGGTACTGCACTATTTTCCCGGCACCAACACGGGCACGACCACCCGGGGTGATCATTTCGTCATAACTACCTCCGGCAGAATAATTTTTCCAGGAAATTGTCATTTATGCAGCAGCCGTCTTCGTTGTCCGGCAGTAAAGTATTGAAATAATTAACTAGCAAGTAGCAATCTGCGTGCCAGTTCAGTGCATGCTACAAATGTTGAAATAACAGGCCAATCCGGTCAGCACCATAGTCATTCATGCCTGGAATGCACCAATATGGCCACCAGGATTGGAGCATGCGCCCTGTTGCGGTGCAGATACTGTTTCGTACACATGCCCCTGCAAGAATCAATCATGACTAAGTATTGAATTCTTAGGGTATTTGAATATGCCGTATTTTGCCTGAAACTGGCCTGTTATTTGCTTTGCTGTAGTTGAATTTCAATATAAGCAGGTAGCACGAAAATAATGACTGACTCCTTATCATTTCCTCGACAAGGCGACAAATTGAACTCGGATTTTTTTGAGGAATACCTCGTGCGATTGCTGGAGGAACGTGACAGCAGCGGGTTAACCGATATGGTCCACGAGATTGACGCCATTATGATCACTGTGGATCCGGGGCACTCTATCCGTTACATCGGTGAACTTGCCTTGATGACACCCTATCATTATCTGGTCACACTCGAGAGCGAAGACCACTGGACCCATGTACTCCGCGTTGATATGAATTCTCCTGATTTTCTTGTCAGGGAGGTCAAGAATCCATCGATTCAGGGTATCTTTCGCAGTCTGAACGAGGTGTATCCGATTGGTATGCGGAAGCCGAACAGTCGTTACATGGGTGAGATCCTGCGTGTCTCCAATCTTCATGAAGTAGTGGAATGTCAGAAAGAAAGAGAATTTCGGTTTTTCTCCCAGGATCAGATACGCAGATTACAGTTGCCTGGCAATCTGGCCATCAGCAAACCATCGCCATATACCCATAATATCGTCGCATATATGGAGCGCCCGGCAGACCAGATCCGTACATATGCTCTGGGTGTAAGTTCAATCCGCAATGATGTCCAGGAGGTCTATCTCGCTGCCAAAGCCTTGCAGGAAGAACTCGAGATCAATGACCTGATACAACCAATCGATCACCTTGCCACACGAATTTACAGTCAAAACAGGGAGGTGGCCATCCTTGAATGGTTGTCATTGTCGAGCTATTACTACTGGGGTTCATATGACATAAGTGACCAGAATTCCTCTACCAATGTCACTAAAAGCACTCATTATTCGAATGAGATGCATAGCCCGGCCAAGGTATTTACCGCCAACAATACACCCTATTTTGTCAATCATCTCGAAAAACTGCCCTCACCTACAGAAACATTCGTACGTAACTACGGGCCACGTCTTCATCACATTGCGCTGGCAGTATGTGATGGTGAACGTTATGGCATGGAGAATATAGAATTTGTAGTCAAGCAGATCGCATCCCAGGGGCGTGACTTCCTGCTCGACGTTATCGGATCAAAGGAGGATGGACTGAAGCAGATATTCTCCAGCGCATCTGAACATTCATCACTGATCGTTGAGTATGTACAGCGGTTCGGCGATTTCAACGGCTTCTTCACCAAACAAAACGTGGCTGAGCTGACGCATGCGGCTGGTGTAGAAGAGGAACTGCTGGAAATGCAGGCTGAATCGGAGGTCGCAGGCAGTTCATCTCGATAACAGCAGTCAGTTTCAATGCAGTTTCAGCAATACATCGAACGCAGACAATATAATTTACCGGCATTTAGCATCCCGGACTGCAGGAGATTGATTGTAGATACGCTCTGAATTTATGATTTTCATGCAATAGCGCTAGTCAGACACCTGTGTTACATGTACCTGCTGAGATGACGGAATGACCGCAGGCCCAAACTGGGTGTACAAAGCTACATCCGCTGCATCACGGCCGTAACCGACGGCAACGTAACCGCCCCTGAGCTCGGCCTGGGTTGCGTCAAAAGTATACCAGCGACCGCCCACATAGGCCTCGAACCAGGCGTGCAAATCCATCGGGTACAGCTCGTAAAGATATCCCACTACCATTCGTGAGGGGATGCTCAGGCTGCGGCATAATGCGATACCGAGGTGAGCAAGATCTCGACATACACCAGATCCGGTACCATTTATCTCCGTTGCCGATACCGGTACGAAGCTGCTGCCGGGCTCGTAGCGGATATTTCTGCGCAGCCAGTCAACGATGGTGGCAACCTGGTCGTAGCCAGGCTGCTGGCCTGCTGTGATCTCGGATGCCATCTGTCCAAAGCGGTCCGATTCGCAATAGCGACTCGGCAACAGGTAGCTTAGCACCGAGTCCGGCAGATTCTGAATCTCGATAAACGCGGCCCCTGGTTGTTGATCGATATGATCGGTTATCATGACATCCGCCGTGGTATGTACAGCAAAAGGTCCGGGTTGTGCTATCAGACGCTGGCAGAGATTGCCGTAACCATCCGTGAACTCGAATACGGGCACATGAGGTTCCAGCCTGTACTCTTCGCGCGAAATCCATTGTTGCATACCGCTACGCGGGCGCAGCATCAGCACAAATGGCGTCGGCACCGCTATATTGAAAGTTAAATCACAACTTGTCTGTAACCGCATGTTTTCACCTTTAATAACAAGATCAGTGGCGCTCTTCTAGAGGCGCTCTACATCGACAGACACCTTCAGTTTGTTTTTACTGCCGCCACCGAAAATGACCCCCTTGAGTGGTGCCACATCAGCGTAATCGCGGCCCCAGGCCGCGGTAATATGCTGTTCCGCTGGAATTTTTGCATTGGTCGGATCGAAATCGATCCAGCCCTGATGAGGCGCCAGTACACTGAACCAGGCATGCGACGCATCCGCCCCGACAAGACGTTCTTTACCTGCTGGTGGTATTGTTTCGAGATAACCACTGACATAACGTGCAGCCAGCCCCTGCATGCGCAAGCAGGCTATTGCAAGATGGGCGAAATCCTGGCAAACACCCTTACGATGCTTCAATACTTCTGACAGAGGTGTCGCAATTGAACTGAAACCGGGAACATAATCGAAGTCCA
>JASFVM010000297.1:0-3718 GCA_050049835.1 Gammaproteobacteria bacterium | reverse complement strand
ACGGTGTGGAAGTAAATCCATTTGTTGCCAATCCGGTTGCGACCATCCTCTATCGCAATCGTCTCGCCATGTTCAAAACTATTCTGAACCCCGAGTTACACTGGGGTGATCTTTACTGTAATGGTCAGATCGAATTCAATGGTGATATGACGCGTTTCCTGGAGATCGTTTACCGAAATATCAACGGCAACAGGGACAGTGGCTTGTTGCGTCGTATTTTATGCTGGCTCGGCCATCGCCGTATAAGCAACACCAGGGCAAGGGCGGAAGAGAATATTCATCATCATTACGATATCGGTAATGATTTCTATGAGCTTTGGCTGGATACGGAAGAATTGCAGTATACCTGTGCATATTTTCCTGATCCGGCTATGAGTCTTGAAGATGCGCAGATTGCCAAGCTGCATCACGTCTGTCGCAAGCTGCAGCTCAAGCCAGGTGATACGGTTGTGGAAGCGGGCTGCGGTTGGGGTGGCCTGGCACGTTTCATGGCCCGGTATTATGGCGTCAGTGTCAAGGCATATAATATTTCAAAAGAACAGGTCGCCTATGCACGACAACGTGCTGAGAGTGAGGGCCTGTCAGACCGTGTTGAATATATTCTTGATGATTATCGCAATATCAAGGCTCAGTGCGATGTTTTTGTTTCGGTAGGGATGCTGGAGCATGTGGGCACGCGTGACTACATGACACTCGGTAAAGTGATTGACAAATGCCTTAAACCGGAAGGCAGGGGTTTGATACACAGCATAGGGCGAATCAATCCGGGACCGATGAACGCATGGATCGAGCGTCGTATTTTTCCCGGCGCTTATCCTCCAAGCCTGAAAGAGATGATGGATATATTTGAGCCTTATAAACTCTCCGTGCTGGATATAGAGAACCTCAGGTTGCATTATGCAAAAACACTGGAACACTGGCTGGAAAGATTCGAACAGCATAGTGAAACAGTGGGTCAGGTGATGGACGAGGAATTCATCAGGGCCTGGCGCCTTTATCTGGCAGGCTCTGTTGCAGCATTTAAAGTCGGTGAGTTACAGCTTTACCAGGTGTTATTTGCCAGGAACACAAATAATAATCTGCCATGGTCACGATCGTATTTTTATAACGATATCCCTGATAAAAAGTCCAGGTTAAGTATTGTGCAGGTTGATAACAAAGATGCATGATGTGCTGATTATTGGCGGTGGCCCGGCAGGCTCGACCCTGGCGTGGGCTCTGCGACAATCAGGTCTCGATATTGCCGTCATGGACAAGGCGGCGTTCCCGCGAAAAAAAGTCTGTGCCGGCTGGGTCACACCGGCGGTGATGCAGGAGCTGGACATCGACCTGGATGACTATGCAAAAGGCAGGGTGCTGCAGCCGATCAATGGTTTTCGTATCAGCAGGCTGGGGCAAAAACAGGTGCAGTCACATTATCCCGGTGAGCCTGTCAGTTTTGGTATACGACGCTTCGAATTCGATCACTACCTGTTGCAGCGCTGCGAAGCCGGGTTGCTGACCTCACAGCCATTCAAGCATATGGAGCGGATAAGTGATGGCTGGCGCGTGAATGAAGAAATCGACGCAAGACTGGTGGTTGGTGCCGGGGGGCATTTTTGTCCGGTAGCGCGTGCGATCGGTTCGAAAGGAGTAAGCGAACTCGCCGTTGCCGCCCAGGAAATAGAGTTTGAAATGACGGACGGGCAGACCACATCCTGTATGATTGATCCCGAAGTCCCGGAACTTTTCTTTACTCCTGACCTGAAGGGTTATGGCTGGGTTTTTCGCAAAGGCAATTTTCTGAACATCGGTCTTGGCCGTGAAGACAGGCATAAGCTGTCGAGTCATGTACAGGAGTTTATCAAATACCTCAAACAGCAGAACAAGATACCGCGAGACTGTCCGGAGAAACTTGATGGTCATGCCTACCTGCTGTATCCGCATGCGATGCGCAGTATGGTCAGTGACCGGGTGATATTGATTGGTGATGCGGCCGGGCTGGCTTATCCGCAGAGTGGTGAGGGTATCAGACCAGCGGTCGAGTCTGCATTACTTGCTGCGCGCGTCATAATGCACTGTCATGGTGACTATAGTGCGTCGCAACTGCAGCCCTACCGTGACATGATAGAACAACGTTTTGGGCACCGTCATCCAGAGCCTTCCTTGCTGGATCGATTGCCGTCAGGCATCAAACAGCTGGTTGCTGCCGAACTGATGAAATCAAGCTGGTTCACAAAAAAGGTTGTCACTGATCGCTGGTTTCTGCATTCACATCAGCAGCCGTTGACTGCCAACGCAAGCCATCAGGGATGATGCGATCTGTCCAGGCACGACTAAAACAGGGCCGGCGGATTGTCGATTAATACAGATGCCCAGACCAGGGCCGCAATAATCAGTGCGATGAGGACTGCGGCCGACCCCATGTCCTTTGCACGGCCCGAAAGTTTATGGGGTTCATCGCCAATGCGATCAACTACGGCCTCGATGCCGGAGTTAAGTAATTCAACCACCAGAACAAACAGGATACTGCAAATCAGGGCGGCCTTTTGAGTCCAGTCATCCCCCAGGTAAAAACCGAGCGGTATCAGGACTATAGCTGACCAGAACTCCTGCCTGAAAGCAGACTCATGTTTGTACGCAGCCTTGAGGCCCAGCCACGAATAACCTGTGGCGTTGATGATTCTTTTTATTCCGGTTACGCCTGTTTTGCCCATGATATTCCTCGTCGAGCTTTGATTAGCCGATGTGAATCTGTTCCATGAGGTAACACAGGCAGTCCTGTCTGATTGCTCTCTCGTTGGTTGTGTACATAGAGAGCGTGGCATTCTTTCTCAACACGATTTTCGAGTCTTCAATGTCAAAGAATTCACTGGTTACATCCTCATTGCTTTCATTAGTAACAACCAGATCCGCATTGCTTCCGGGTTTCAGTCGAGCAAAGATTGAACCTTTGCCAAGTTGCTCAAAATTCATGTTCTCGAGTTCCTGGTTGAGGTGTATATCTGTCTGTCTGTCTGTTCCCAGTGAAAAGGTTTCCGGCACGGTTACGCGAGCAACCGTGTGAAACAGGTTTATGTGCGCAGGGTGTTCTGACGACAGCCTGTCGGTGTTAACTACCGCTTGTAGATAACGCAACGAATGGGTAATACCGTCTGCCTCCCCTGACTGTCCACACTCGAGAACTACAGATGGGCAAAAATCAGAAAAAGCTGCAGACTGAACCCCCTTGGGATTGGTGAAATAAACCACCGTATTACCAAACATACCGGCAAGTTGCATGCAATGCGTGTTGAGAATGTTGACGCAGGCATAATGCGGATTCAGTCCCGTGTTGTTATGGATGTCTATGCTGGCGAAAGGTTTTTTCTTGCGCATGATGTTGGCAACCGTTTTCATCATATCAGTCTCGGCGCAGTCATCATGGCGGGTGCCCGGCCATATACGATTGTAATCGGGCTGCGAATCCAGTCTGCGTTGTCCGACAGCGGCAGCCTCGACGTTGCCGACGAAGATAGATAAAGAGCGTGGTAAGGATTTATCCCGATATTCTTTCATCAGGCGCTGCACTGCATAAAATCCGGTTGTTTCATTGCCATGCAACAGGGTACTTATAAACAGTGGTTCCGTTTTTTTGCCTTGCAGATGGATCAGTGTCGGCGAGCCAAGCAGTTCAAGCAGTTCGGTCGGGTTTGCTTCAAGCAGGCCGTCAGGTAGTCTGTCTGTTTCTTTTAACATT
>JASFVM010000049.1:0-11562 GCA_050049835.1 Gammaproteobacteria bacterium | reverse complement strand
ATTTTTTTACTCATACCCCTCGCCCTGGTTCTGGTGGTTGCGATCGTCTGGTTTTTCCTGTGGGCGGTGCGTACCGATCAGTTTGATGATCTGGAAGGGCCGGCACATAGAATATTGATGGATGATGATGAGCCGATGATCAAGCGCGATGACAAGGAAGAACAATCAAAAGATAAAGCTGATTGAACCACAAAGAGCCTCATAAAAGATCTATTCACCACAGAGGCACAGAGAAAATCTCTTTGCCGCGAAAAACACGAAGGGCGCAAATATTCAAAGCGCAAGTGTAGACCGGATCCAACGCAGTGGACTAAATTCGATGGACTCGAATTTGAACTGCCGAAGGCTGGCCTGAAGGGCAAAATACACGGATGTATTTTGTAATCCGGGGGTTGAGCAATCGCTACTCATGTACTTCCCGGATTACGCTTTGCTTCATCCAGGCTACAGCGGATAATTGTCATAGTAGCCCGGATGCAGTGAAACGAAATCCAGGGCTGTTCACCACAGATGCACTGAGTTCACAGGGGGCTTTTCGGTTAGCGCATGTATTCAGGCTTTGATTTAAACCATAAAAATGTTTTCTCTGCGCCTCTGTGCCTCTGTGGTGAAAAAATCCTAGGTCAGCTTTTCTATACCCAGCAGCTTGAGGATGTATTTCTCATACAACGGCTCTGATGTGCCTTTCTTCATCTTGCGCAGGAAATATTTCTCGAACGCAATCTTCGCCAGGTGCACCCATTTGCCTTTCTTCATCCAGGCAACATTGCGTGGTGGTATTTGCGGCAGGGCGACGAAGGCGGCGCCGGTGTCGCCCATATCGGCGAGGCAGATTGCATTCCATGTTGCGCCCTGGTCCGGCTGCGCGCCCTTGATCTCGTTGGAGATGTTATGCACGATAGACGTAACCATGGATTCAATCATGTAACCGGTTTTTGGCGTGCCCGTCGGTACCGGTGTCGCTTCAACCGGCGGAATAGCAACACAGACACCGGCCGAATAGATATTCTTGTATGTTGGATTACGATGATGCTTATCGATCATCACAAAGCCGCGCGGGTTGCACAGATCGGGGACATCAGCCACGGCATGCACACCCTTGAACGCGGGCAGCATCATAGCCATGTCAAAATCGACTTCGTGCGTTTTCCTGACTTCGCCATCGTCGTTCAGCTCTTCTACATGCAGCTTGCCCTCTTCGACACTGGTCGTTCTGGCATTGGTTATCCAGTCGATATGGTGATTGCGCAGCTCGCTTTCCAGCATGGATTTCGAATCACCAACACCACCGAGGCCGAGATGACCGATGTACGGTTCGCTGGTAACGAATTTGATCGGGTACTTGTCGCGGATCTTGCGCTTGCGTAAATCCGCATCAACAATGAAGGCGAACTCGTATGCCGGGCCGAAACAGCTGGCAAACGGCATGGCACCGATGACGATCGGGCCTGGCTTTTCCAGCAGCTGCTGGTATTTCTGCCATGCTTTCTCGGCATGGTTGATGGTGCAGATGGACAGGGTGTGGCCGTCGGGACCCGAGCCTTCAACTTCCTCGAATGCCAGTCTCGGGCCTGTGGCGATAACCAGGTAATCGTACTCGACCGTACCTTTACCGTCAGCCAGCTCAAGTTTGTTATTACCGGCATCGATCTTGTCTACACGTGCCGCAATAAAATTGATCTTTTTCTTATCGAGGTATTTTTCCAGTTCGAAGGTTATTGCGCTGCGATCACGCCAGCCTACCGCTACCCAGGGATTTGACGGTACGAACTGGAAATAATCATTTTCATTGATAACGGTTACTTCATGGCCCTTGCCGAGTTCGGCTTTCATTTCATAAGCGCACGGCATACCACCGGTGCCAGCACCTAAAATCACAACGTGTGCCATTACATCCTCCTCCAGTCAGCATCGAGCCCAATGGCTCATGTAGTGTTTTCAACTGATACAATATATCAGCTTTTATCAACAAGGTAGACTCTATAAAATATGATTTAGAACAATAAATCATTAAAAATATTCACCCAGCATGGAAAATGCATCATTAGTACTCTGCCCGGATGATCCACGATGGGCGCCAGCTGACAGTGACAGCCTTGTTGCACTGCTTCAATCAATTCAGTTGATTGGACGGCCAATGGAAAGGCCGATGCTTTTTTTAACGGGTTCAGGATTTCTCGACCTGGTTGCCTTCATGGGATGCGCACCCGACATCCGGCTGGAACCGGGTGATGACAACCAGCCATTTTGTCATGTGCATTTGTTAACAAAGACCGATACAGTCGAATTCCATTGCGGTAAACATACGCATAAACCGCGCTGTCCGCAGTGCAGGACTCCCGTTAATGACTGGAAACACAAAATCAGCCAATGGCTTGAATACCCGATCGAGTCTGCATGGCGATGCACAAACTGCCAGCACCGTGCCAGCCCCTGGGAATACAACTGGCGCAGGTCGGCCGGCTTTGCACGCTGCTTTATCGAGATCAGTAATATTTACCCGAAAGAAGCCATCCCGCAGCAACAATTGCTCGATACACTAGAATCTCACTATGGTGTCCGTTGGCATTTCTTTTACCAGTATTAAAGTTAGTGTTAATTGTTTTTAATAATCACAGCCTTGATAAGCTGCCCTCGTCTCTGCATACCCTCTGCATAGCGACCTGCCTGCTCGCATTCACGTTTGTGCTGACAACAAACCCAACCGTACTCCATGCCGAAGAAAGCCTGTCAGGTAGTGATCAGGACAGAAATGAAATGGATCAGGCTGCGCCTGCTTCCCGGCAGACCCCGGAAACAACCGTAACAGACAAGCCTGACAAGCTGCAAAATGCTGAAGAACAACCAGAAAAATGCCGTGACTCAGCAACATTGCAGGGAGAACCCAGCTGGTACGACTCAACCCACGATGTGATGAGCGCCGCATTCTGCGAACCCGCCCTCTGGTTTGATGATTTCTTCGCTTCTGACCGTGTTCTCGAGGAAGTCGGTGGTACTTATGTACGCTGGCGAAATGATTTTATCTTCAACGAAGAAGACGGGTTCAAGTTCAAAACGAATCTGAATTTCAGCTTTGAACTGCCAAGAATCTCGTCCAAGCTCAAACTGGTCTTTGAGGGCGATGATGACCAGGATTTGAGAGATACCTTGCCAGGCGGACAGGCCGAAGACACCACCAATCAACTTGGTTTCAGGTTCGATGTTAAAGATACAGACCGTTCAAGTTTCAACATCAGCCTCAGTGGCGCCCCCCGCATCCGGGCCCGCTATCGTTACACCTACCCGGTACGCGAAGACTTCCTCGTCCGCTTTACCCAGGAGATACAAAATGAAGAAGGCGTTAACGGCGGGCGAACGCGGCTCGATCTTGAAAAGGCATTCCACACATACAAGCTGCTGCGCTCGACGACCGACGGGTTTTATGCCGAAGACTTTGCAGGAATCGACTGGTCACAGTCATTTTCCCTGTTCCATCGCCGGGACCAGAAAAGCTCGATCTCCTATGAAGTCAGTGCTGTCGGTATCACAGAACCCGAAGCAATGGTCACCAGTTACCGTCTTGGTGTCAGATATCGCCGCAATATCCATCGTGACTGGCTGTTTCTGGAAATTACACCCGACATCAGCTGGCCAATTGACCTCAGTGAAGACAGGACAGAGATTATCAGGGAAAGACGCTCTGTGTTGCAGCTGATCTTCCGGCTGGAAATCCATTTCAATACCACTGAAAAACGCAAGTACAGTGATTACATCTATTAATCACGATCGACAATACACTTTTATTATATTCATCAGCATGCAGAGAAAAATCGGCTGCCTCGCCCGGGTGCAGAGAGCGCAGAAATCTGGTTTTTCTATGAGGCGGCTGCTTACAAGCTTGATTGATGTCCCTTTCGGCCCTGGAGCACAGACGGGAAAATGTATGTTGTTTTCCCGCAAGCCTGTTTTTATTTACCTGCGATGTTTTCTGATAAACTTGCCCGGGTTTACTCATTAAAGCAAACAGCCTGCACCCAACCAGAAACAGACTGCCGGAGCGCCCAAACGTGGCGATCGCTGATAATTAATATGAAATCACTCTACACACAACTCATTGCAATACTGGCTTGCATCCTCCTGTCGTCGTGCGCCAATACCAAATTCACCAGGCAATGGGTTGATGAGGATTTCAATCAACAACCCTATGACGACATCCTCGTACTCGCGGTTGCGGACAAGATGGGCAATCGACAGGATGCTGAAAACTATATTGTGAAAAAACTGGGTGAAAACGGCATTGACGCCATGCCGAGTTATGACATCCTGCCGAAGACCGAGGACATAGACCGTGAAGCTGTAGGCAAAGCCATTGATGGTTTACAGCTTGATGCTGTGATCGTCATGTACGCAACCGGGATAACCGAGGAAGAGTACTATATCCCGGCAAGGCGCTTCGGTATTTACTCAGGTTATGGCTATGGCCATGCTCAATACAGCAGCTTCTATGATTATTATCCACACGCATACAGCTATGTGTATCTTCCCGGCTACGACAATACCCACTATGTGGTCGCGCTGGAAACCAGCCTGTTTGATCTCAACACCGGCAAAATGGTGTGGTCGGGACAATCAAACACCTTTGCGCCAGATTCCGTCGATGATGTCATATATAACATTACAGCATTGACGATCAGGGAACTGCAGCAAAAGAAAATCATCAAGTAACAGACTAATCTATCAGTAACTGATAGCAAGTACAGAAAACAGGAGCCGTCATGATCATAAATATGCACAAAATATTTCACATGTTTGTTTCGATATTTCTTATCGTTACCGTCTCTTCCTGCGCCAATACCAAAATCACTTCGGTCTGGATGGATAAGGATAAAGCAGGTACCTCTTACAGCAACTTTCTGGTTATCGGCATTTCTAACGAAGATCATAACAGGCGGCTGTTCGAAACCCATTTTGCAGACCAGCTCAATGCAGCCGGCGTGTCGGGCACTGTAAGTTTCACGATCCTGCCTGATGGAACCCAAATCAATCGTGAAACGGTTTCAGCGGCAATCGAGGGCAAGAATATTGATGCTGTCATCGTTACACATCTCGTCGCAGTCGAAGAGCAAACGGTCTATCGTGAAAGCATGGGTTATCGACCCACTTATAGTCACTACGATGTCCTCTACGACTACTACCCTTACGTAAAGGGCAACGTTTATCAGCCTGGTTATTACACTACTCACGAAATTGTAAAACTCGAAACCAATTTATATGACGTTGCGTCGGAAGAACTGGTCTGGACAGCCCAATCGAAAACATTTGCGCCGGATTCTGCAGACGAAGTCATCAGCGACCTGGTCAAGCTGGTTATAAAAGACCTGAAAGAGAAAGGGCTGATAAAGACGGAGTAGTTGTTCGCACTGTTTTAATAATAATTATTTCACCACAGAGGCACAGAGCGCACAGAGAAAACCTTTTTGTTTTTAAAACCTTACTAACCACAGAGGCACAGAGACACGGAGAAAGAGCTACTTATAGTTAAAAAGCTTATTCAAAATCGCGGCGCTGAGGTTACAGAGGGCTTTTCAGCTAACGCATGTATTCATGGTTTTGATTTAAACACATAAGTATTTTTCTCTGTGCCTTTGTGCCTCTGTGGTGAAATAATACTCTGTGCTCTCTGTGCCTCTGTGGTGAATATCCCCTACCTTCCGTATATATCCTCGAAGCGGACAATATCATCTTCCCCGAGATAGCTGCCGGTCTGCACTTCAATCAGTGCCAATGGAATCTTGCCGATATTTTCCAGGCGGTGTTTCTCGCCCAGGGGTATATAGGTTGATTCATTTTCGGCAAGGATGAACTCTTCCTCGCCGCGCGTCACTTTTGCGGTACCACTGACAACAATCCAGTGCTCGGAACGATGATGATGCATCTGCAGCGACAATACCGCACCCGGACTGACCGTGATGCGCTTGACCTGGTAATGCGAGCCTGAATCGATACCCTGGTAATGCCCCCAGGGACGATACACACATTTATGCAGACTGACTTCCTCGCGATTCTCGGCGCTGAGCTGTTCGACTATGGTCTTGATGTCCTGCACGTTGTCACGATTGGCAACGAGCAATGCGTCATCCGTGTCAACCACGATCATGTTATCAACGCCCAGTGTGACGACAAGCCGGTTGTTTGCCCTGACGTAACTGTTCGAGGTCAAGCCACTCCTCACATCTCCGATGAGGGTGTTGCCTTCTGTATCAACATCACCAACATCATGCAGCGCCGACCAGGAACCGACATCACTCCAGCCGATATCTACCGGTATAACCACGGCGTTATCGACCTTCTCCATCACGGCATAATCAATGGAATCAGCGGGGCAGTTTTCGAATTCGCTTTTGCCAACGCGGATGAAATCCATATCGCGCTTTGCAGCCTTGAATGCCGCCTGGCTGGCTTCATAAATATCTGGCGAATGCTGCTTCAGGGCATCCAGGTAGGTCGAGGCCCTGAACATGAACATGCCGCTGTTCCAGTAGTAATGGCCGTCGGCGATATATTCTGCCGCGGTTTCAGCATCGGGCTTTTCAACAAACTGGTCAACTTCGTAGCAGTTCTGTTCCTTGTCACTGGTGCGCGCCTTGATATAGCCAAAACCGGTTTCAGGCACGTCCGGCACGATGCCGAAAGTCACCAGCTTGCCGGCTTCCGATTGCTTTTTGCCAATCTGCAATGCGCCCTGGAAGGTATCGACATCAGCAATAACGTGGTCAGCAGGCAGCACCAGCAGTACCGGATCTTCACCTTCCTCTATGGCATTGAAAGCCGCCAGCGCGATAGCAGGTGCCGTGTTGCGGCCGATCGGCTCAAGAATGATTTCATTGGTCGAGATATCGGTCTCCTTGACCTGCTCAGCGACCATAAAACGGTAGTCATCATTACAGATGATCATGGCATGATCGATATCCGGTGAGCCGGTCAGGCGCGTGATGGTGTCCTGCAACATCGTGGTTTCATTCACCAGCGGCAACAGCTGCTTGGGGTGCATTCTGCGGGACAACGGCCACAGGCGGGTGCCTGAACCGCCGGAGAGTATGACGGGTATGATCACTTGTAACTCCTGTTATTATTTCTCATGACATGAGCTTACAACGCTTACTGTAAGTTTCAATTCAATAGACATGTTTTAAAAATTCTTCTCTCGCGAAGGCGCAGGGCGCGCAAAGAAAGACGAAAAAAACTGTATTATTTTACTGAATAAAAGATAGTGGTCCTGACCTGCTCTCACAAACATTATCAGATTTTCCATCATCAACATAAACTTGTGCCCCGGGCTTGAATCCTGTTATCTCGCTGAGGCGCAGAGCACGCAGAACAGACTCTTTTTATAATATGAAGTAATCAATCAGGTTCGCCTTACTCTGCATTCCCGATTTTCCAAGAGCGCCTATTCTGTATCAGGTTTGTTAAACGGATTCAGAAATGTTCTTCCTTTTGAAAAATCATAAGGCTAATCTAAACCTTAAAGTCAGAACTAGCCACAACTATTACAAATAAAAACACATTCTGTCTTTGCGCCCCTGGCGCCTTTGCGAGAGAAATCTCACCAACAAATGGTGAAATCTGCAGGATTTCCGACATCATCAATTGCTGACTGATTTTCTCACCAGCAGCAGATCCGATATTGCTTCAGGCAACACCGGGTCACTGTACAGGAATCCCTGAACTTCGTGACAGCCTTCTTTCAGCAGGAATTCACGTTGCTCTTTTTTCTCGACGCCTTCGGCGATGATTTTCAGATTGAAGCTCTTGCCCAGTGCTATGGTGGCGCGGATAATGGCCTCGTCGTTCGGGTCCCTTGATACATCCCTGACAAATGATTTGTCGATTTTCAGGCGTGACAGCGGGAACTGCTTCAGATTAACCAGCGATGAATAGCCTGTGCCGAAATCATCGATCGCCATTCGTATTCCCATACTCTGCAATTGTTTAAGATTGTTGTAGGCGATGTCTTTCTGGTCGAGGATCGCACTCTCGGTGATTTCAAACTCGAGACGATTCCCGGCAATCTCCAGCTCATCGAGTATGTTCCTGACATATCCCGACAGGCTCGGCAAAACCAGCTGCTTGCGTGACAGGTTGAGCGAAACGCTGAATTCAGGCAATCCCTGTTCATCCCACTTCCTGCACTGCTCGCACACCTGCCTGATAACCCATTCTCCAATGGCCTCGATCTTGCCTGAATACTCTGCAATCTGGATAAACATGGTCGGCGATAGCACGCCCATATCAGGATGGCGCCATCTTAACAACGCTTCGACGCCGATCATTTCATTACTGACGATATTGTATTGCGGCTGATATACCATGAAAAACTCGTTACGCTCGAGCGCTTTCTGCAAGGCTATTTCCATTGCAAAATACTCGAATGCATTGGTCGTGAGCTCCTGTGTATAAAAGCGGTAGGTATTGCGCCCGGATTCCTTTGCCGAGTACATCGCCGTATCGGCATGCCTGATCAGCTCGTTAATATCAAAACTGTCCTTGGGAAATACACTGATACCAATACTGACGCTGATTTCCAGCTTGTAGGTATCCAGCGTGAAAGGATCCGTGAAGGCGTGCAGTATCTTTTCAGCAATAACAGCCAGCTCACCGGTATCATCAAGGCCTTCAACGATCAGCGTAAACTCATCGCCACCAAGGCGTGCCAGGGTGTCCGAGGAGCGGCAGACCTCGACCAGACGTTCCGAAACCTGCTTCAACAGGTCGTCACCGACATGATGCCCCAGGTTATCATTAATGTTCTTGAAGCGATCCAGATCAAGGAAAAACAGGGCACCGATGTTGCCCGTGCGTAATGTTCTGGCTACAGCCTGTTGCAGGCGGTCATGAAATAACACACGGTTTGGCAGTTTTGTCAGCGAGTCATGCGTTGCCACATATTCAAGCTCTTCCTGTGATTGCTTGAGATCCGACACGTCAGTGAGCAATATCACGTAGTTGGTTAATTTTCCGGAGTAGTCCTTGACGACATTAATCGTTAACCACAATGGATAGGTGGACCCGTTGTCTCTTCTGCCGACAATCTCACCCATCCAGTAACCGGATTTTTCCAGCGAGTGCCGGATCTGGGTGCCGCTATCGGTCGACATCAGCTTATCGATAAATTCAGGTAACTCCCCCGGTGCAGTCTCCATTTCAAGATCGGCGATTTTGCAGAATGCTTCATTCACGGAAACGATTCTGAAACTGTCGTCCAGAATCACCATTCCTTCCTTGGAATTTTCAAATACAGCCGATATCAGCCGGCCACGAATCTCTGACTGTCTTCTGTCGGTTATATCGATAGCGAAAAACACAACGGTGCGTTTATCATCAACGGTATAGTTCGCTGGCATTGCACGCCCTTCGAAGGTATGCAAACCCGACTTGACCTCAAGGTCATAATTAACCACCACCAGCTCACCGGAATCGAGCGCCTGCCTGATAATGCTCAGGAAAAAATCGGCGTCCTGTTGCGGAAATACGTCATGCAGGGTTTTGCCCAGTAAATGCTCCTTATCGACATGAAGCTGCTGTTCATTTCCCGACATAACCTCTATATAACGGCCATCTTCATCCATCATGAACAGCGTATCAGGCAGTGCCTGCAGGATGGCGCGCATACGTGCTTCATAGGAATATTTCTGGCGCTTGTACAGGGCCTGCATTTCTTCGGACGACAGTGTCAGCGAACGTTCAAGAATATAACGATCCTGATCGAACGACTGATAACTGGTATCGACCTTGCGCAACAGACTGCGCCATGTATCACGATCCGGCCGAGTGAGTTCGTCCAGATGCAGTTTTTTCAATTGGCGTGCCAGTAATCTATGCATGGTGTCTGTCTGCTATTTTTCCCATAGTGCTGTCAGTGTCATCGTCTGGTTGTGCAGATCACAACGTCCGCTCGCCAGCGGTGAAATCTCGCCGTAGGAATAATAACCAATCTGCTGTGTGCCTCGCGGCATACCATCCAGTGCGGCTTCTATTTCTTCTTCTGTGCGTGGCCCGAGAACAAGCCGTCGTCCTACACAGCTGATGGCCACGCTCAGGATTGGTTCCCTTTCATAATCTTTGGCGTTTATAGCGGCAGCAGCATCTGCTGCACCATCGATCAATCGATCGAAGTTGGCACGCATCAGACGTACCAGGCTGCCCCGGGGTATATCGCCCGCAAAGGTAATGGATTGGTCACGTTCATTCACACCAAGAATGGTTCGCACCGTGTTGCCGTCGGATTCTTCTTCATTTCTGATTGCCAATGGAAATAATAAACCCGTTGAGGGTAAACCATCGGCACGATCACCCAGATACTTTTTATACAGGTCAAGTGCCGGCTGGCCGTCCAGCTCGTACAAAATATTGCCTTTTGAGCGGGTGACTTCACGCTCCGGGCCCAGCACGTCCCAGCCGCCCCTGGATCCATGACCGACACCCAGGCGTTCTCCGTACAGACCAAGCGCACAGACATGGCCCGGACGCATATCACCATTCGCCCACACCCAGGTCCTGGTAAAGCGGTCGCCGTCACCAGCAAGTCCCCCGGTGATGATAACATCCGCAGAGAGACAGGATGACAGGCCGGCAACCAGCCTGGAACCATTGACCAGCAGCCCATCGGACAGCACCATGACAGCACGCAAACCATTCTGCTTCAGTTGCCCTGCCAGCCTGGCGCCAACACCGGAAGAATCGTTGTGTTGCGACAATTCATCGACGGCGAGACGAATGCTCGTGTACTCGAATTGAATGATCGCCAGTGAGATCGAGTGATCACTGATTTCATGATTGTAGATCTCGCCGGAACTCGAACAGCCCAGCATTAACGACTGTATAAAACCCGAATGCAGTGTTTGCAAGGCATCAGCCACTTCAGACCTGTCCGGTGATGCAAAGAACAGCAGCAAGGTTTGCGCGGAATCAAGTGAACGTTCCGGCTCTGAATCCCAACCTTCCCCGGCAATATATTGATGCAATGACAATTTCATATAATTCTGAACCAGGAAATTAGAGATACCGTCCCTGCACCAGGCAAGTAATATTATTGTTGTAAAAACACGTGTTAGCTATTGAATAGACTAAAAAAAATGCGCTGTCAAAATATCCACATGATTAATCCAGATAAATGACAGGTGGTACTGAAACCGGGCATAACCGGCTGCAGGCACTGCCCTTATATCCAGCGATACTTTAAACGGATATAAAGCATGTTCACCACAGAGGCACAGAGAGCACAGAGAAAACCATTTTGTGGTTAAAAGCATAAAAAAACCTCTGTGCCTCTGCGGTGAATAAGTTTTTTTAACTATAAGCGGCTTTCTCCGTGCCTCTGTGCCTCTGTGGTGAATAGGTTTTTTAACTATACGCGGCGTTCTCCGTGCCTGTGGTAAACCATCTGTTAATGACGACAACTGTTGATATTTATCAAATCATGCTTCACGGCGAATGTTTAAGCTGTTGCAGATGAAGTCCGATCACTGGGAACATTTCGAACACAAGGCCGACATTGGTATTCGCGGTTTTGGTGATACTCTG
>JASFVM010000296.1:0-3730 GCA_050049835.1 Gammaproteobacteria bacterium | reverse complement strand
GAGAGGTCCATCAACAATTGTCAGGCCGTAATCCTGTCCAAATTCCGGGCTTCTGAAAGTCGACAGCGTGATCACATTATTGATGTTCTCTGCACCACAGAAGCGCGATAGAGTCTGCGGCAGATCGGCTGAAATGCAGAGTACAACAGTATTGTCGAGTGATCCGGCCGCGGTATTGAAGCGGCGCGTAGATTCGGCACAAATACCGGTATCAATGGCAACAAAAATATTGAGAATCACTTTTTTACCGGCGAAATCCGACAATGATGTTTCGCCCAGTTCCGAGTTGGTCAGGGTGAAGGGCGGTGCGTCTGAACCTGTCGCCGGTAATTCGCCAACGGTGTGAATCTCGTTACCTTCAAGCGTGATAGTAGCCATGATGTCTCCGAAAGAATTTATGCCTGGTATCCTTGCACAGCCGCTGGATGAAATTTACACGCGACTGTCAGGGATAATTGATTTCAAGCATGGTTCTGGTAAGCCTGTTGAAAAGCAGAATATACCGCATCACTGAAGCAGACAAAATAGATATCAGTGATATCCGGATATTTTTCCGCTGCTGACAACACCGTGTTGACGGCGATATCAGCTGCCTGCTCAACCGGGTAGCCGTAGACGCCACAGCTGATAGCGGGAAAAGCGATCGTTTGCAGGTTGTGTTCATGAGCCAGTTGCATGCTGTGCTCATAGCAGCTGCGAAGCAGGGTGGCCTCATTATGATCTCCACCATGCCAGACAGGCCCAACGGTGTGGATGACGTGTTTTGCCGGCAACTGATAGGCCGCCGTAATCCTGGCCTCGCCGGTAGGACAGCCATCCAGGGATTTGCATTCTGCCAGCAGCTGTGGTCCGGCGGCGCGGTGAATCGCACCATCAACACCGCCTCCACCCAGCAGAGAATTATTGGCGGCATTGACGATGGCATCGACCGCAAGCCGGGTAATGTCTTCAAGTAGAATATGGATTTGCGCCATTTTTTCAGTTGTGAAATAGATTCATTCGCAATAACTTATGGTAACATTTCATTCGCCTGCACTCACTCGAATCGAGCGGCTGGCAATGATCAAATATCAAATGAGGACGGGTTATGGATGAATTACAGCTGGATAAACTTGATGTAACCAGTATTGATGTTGCTGGCCTGGTTGATACCTACGTTATTCCCTGGGGTCTCAATATCATATTTGCCTTACTGATATTTTTCGTCGGTAAGTTCCTGGCTGGTGTCATTACCAACCTCGTCAAGAAGCTGATGGGCAAGGCCAAGATGGATGTCATTCTTGTTAATTTCATCGGCTCTATCATCAGCTCGGTGTTGCTGCTGTTCGTTGTTATCGCGGCACTGGATCAGCTCGGTGTCAATACCACCTCCCTCATTGCATTGATTGGTGCCGCAGGTCTGGCTATCGGTCTGGCGTTGCAGGGTTCATTGCAAAACCTTGCTTCAGGTGTGATGCTGATCGTGTTCAGGCCCTTTACTGCTGGTGATTTCGTCGAAGCCGGCGGCACAATGGGCGTAGTCGAAGAAATCGGTATTTTTACCACCAAGATGCGCACCGGCGATAATAAGGAGGTCATCGTCCCTAATGGTCAGATTTTTGGCGGTACCATAACCAATTACTCCAAGCGTGATACACGCCGTGTTGATATGGTGTTCGGTATTGGCTATGGCGATGATATCCGTAAGGCCAAGCAGGTTATTACCGATATCATTTCTGCAGATGAACGCATCCTGAAAGATCCTGCACCTTTGATTGCAGTAGGCGAACTTGCAGACAGCAGCGTCAATTTTAATGTACGTCCCTGGGTTAACAGTGGCGACTACTGGTCTGTGTATTTTGATCTCAACGAGAAGATCAAGCTTGCGTTTGATGATAACGGCATTTCCATTCCATTCCCGCAAATGGATGTGCATATTGAAAAATCAGAATAAAATGGCTGGAAAGACAAACAAATGAAGAAAAACAGTTTAGTGACTGCTGCGGTGCTTGCGCTGGTAGCTTCGAATGCTCTCGCAGCCAAGGAAGAAAAAACCTCACCATGGGAAACATCCGCCGAGCTTGGATATGTTAATACTTCGGGTAACACCAATACCGAGACGCTTGTATTTAAATTTGATACAACCTATGAAATAGAGAAATGGAAACACCAGGGTCATTTTGAGACACTGAAAACGACTACTGATGACATTACCACTGCTGATAAAATGCTGGTAACAGCGCAATCCGATTACAAATTCACCAAGCGTGATTATTTCTTCGGCCTTGTCAGCTATGAAGATGACAAGTTCAGTGGTTTCGAATACCAGGCAAAACTCAGCGTCGGTTACGGTCGCAAGGTCATTTTGACTGAAAGGCACGAGCTGGATGCTGAAATCGGCCCTGGTTACAGGAACTTCAAGGAAGACAATGCACCGGATAGCGAAGATGAAGCCTTTGCCCGACTTGCAGCCAAGTACAAATGGACGATTTCTGACAACTCCGAATTCAAGCAGGATCTGGTCGCTGACTTTGGTGAAAAACAGGACGAGTGGAAGTCGATTACCGCACTTAAGTCAAACATCAATAAAACGCTCGCCCTTAAGTTTTCCTACACCGTGAAGTACCTGGATGTGGTCCCGGTTGGCAACGATCATTATGATCGTGAAACTGCAGCCACGATCGTTTATACCTTCTAGCTGTATTCTGTTTACTTCTGTTCAGCAGCAAGGAAGCTCGCTAACAGTTTATCGCCCTGATAAAACTCCATCCTGTTACCGCTTATGCGGTAGCCTGTTGTTGCAGCTATCATCCTGTTGACTTCCATATCTATTTCCTTGATCCCGGGGCATGCCATGCGGGTCGATGCCAGTGGGCCGAAGCTGAGTTTGTTACCTTGATTTGTGTAGTTGCCAAAGAAATTATTACAACCATCGAAGCCACTCACCTTGTCTTCTTCAAAACGCAGATGCGGTATTCGCGGGCCGGGATGTTCAATGCTTTCTCCTTCCAGCTCTACCAGGTTCCAGGTGGTATCGAGAAAAGGCTGATCGGCATGTTGCTGTGTGTAACTACAGCCAGCTATTAATGATGTTATTACAGCAATAAGCAGGATTAAATGGTTTTTCATTTGCAGAGCCCCGTTTAAAGTCTTACCCTGATTGCACCCGAGGCTGATATTGCCTTGTTGCGTGCCTCCTCGATATTACCACCTCGCGCCAGCATTACACCCATGCGGCGTTGCCCCCTGACTTCCGGTTTGCCGAAAAGGCGCAGTTGCGTATCCGGTTGTGCCAGAGCCTGTTCAAGATTGTCGAACCTGGGTTGATCAGAGTCACCGCTGATGAGGATAACGCTGCTTGCGCTTGCGCCATGAAAATGAATGTTCGGTAAGGGCAAGCCCAGTATCGCTCTGGCGTGCAGTGCAAACTGCGAAAGATCCTGGGAGATCATGGTGACCATGCCGGTGTCATGGGGTCTTGGTGATACCTCGCTGAAGATGACGTCGTCATCCTTGATAAACAGCTCAACACCAAAGATTCCGCGGCCTCCCAGTGCGCCGGTGATTTTTTCTGCAACAAGACGTGCCTTTTCCTGTGCGGTCTCGGACATCTTTTGCGGTTGCCATGACTGGCGGTAATCTCCATCAACCTGGATATGTCCAATGGGTTCACAAAAGCTGGTACCGCCGGCATGACGCACGGTCAGCTGGGTGATTTCATAGTCAAAATCAATAAAGCCTTCAACGATGA
>JASFVM010000295.1:0-3734 GCA_050049835.1 Gammaproteobacteria bacterium | reverse complement strand
ATGCAGTGTGCAGATGGGTCTCGCCCCAGTACACCTGGCTCGGGAAACTGCGCTCTGCATAGGGCGAGTAGGCCTTGCCGGGATAGACCTCCGACAGAGACTCCTTGTCGCCCAGCGGGACGTACTGAGCCAGAGCTCCGGTCGGCAACGTGCATGCTGATGCCAACAATACGGCTGCCGAGATCGCATTAAGCGGTGTTTGATAAGTTTTCATGGTCAGTCCTCATGGCAATGGTTGTTATTATGATACCTTAGCCCTGTTTCGGTGTGTTCCAGATCGGCGATGTATAAGCACGTTCCTGGTGGCTTGGTTCGACGCCTTCTGGCAGTGCGACACCAAAGAAGGCCGCGTCATAAGTGGTCCAGCGCGGTGTCGGGATCTCCAGTACACGCACGTAATAGAATGCGCGCTGCTTCGGATCGAAGTCCGGATCCTGCCAGTACGCCATCAGCAGCGGCTCTCCGATATCGTTCGTAATGACATTTATTCGTAAGAAGCTCGTTATCATGATCCAAAACACGAAATGCAAAATGGTTGTTATCGTACAATACACTATATATTTTTTTGAGAACCGACAGGATACAACCTGTCATATCACGCCACATTACGGAGCAAGATGAATGATAATGCAGGGTAGCAAAAACCATCTTCATGCGGTTTCTTTTCCGGCCCGGCGCACGGATCGCGTTTCGCGCCCTCGCATTCCGTTCACCAGAGCCTGTTCATTGTTTCCCTTCATGCAGCTGCTCGATGATGCCGGCGCACCAACCGTACGTTTCGCCAGGCAGGCCAATCTACGGATTGACGCGCTGGACAATCCGGAAGCCCTCGTTCCTCTCCATTTCGCCCATAAATTTGTGGAACGGGCCGCACACAGCGAAGGCATCGAGAACCTGGGCATACTCGCCGGCCAACGCGCATCGGCCTTCGATCTGGGTTTTTTCGGCCAACAGCTTCAAAGGGCGCTGACCGTTTACGAGTATCTGCAAACGGGTATCCGTCTGATAGGGGCGAACACATCGGGAAGCCGGTTCTGGATCACCTGCGAGGATAACGATCAAATCCGCTTCAATCAGTTTTCGCCAGGCCAGAAAAGTGCGGGCCGCTGCCAGGGCGACATTTTTACCCTGGTCGTCACGATCAGTATGTTGCAACGCTTTACCAGCCGGCAATGGTCTCCGAAGCAGATCAAATTACTTCATGGAAACGAGAAGCACCTTGGCGACTTCGATGCGCTGGCAGGTGCAGAGATTATCACGGGCCAGTCCCAAACGTCATTCACGCTTCCCGTTTCCCTGCTGCAACAACCGATTGCGACGCCATCCCCACGGGCAGGCCATATCGCGAACGAGCGACAGGCGCAGCCTGATGGCATACCCGCGGACTTGATCAGCTCTCTCGAATCGCTGATTGCCACACTTCTTGGCAACGGCAATCCGGACATCCATCTGGCCGCCGAGGCAGCCGGGATGAGCAAGCGTACCCTGCAGCGGCGACTCACCGAGTCCGGCCATAATTACAATGCCCTCGTTACCCGAACACGGTTACGCATCGCCGCCGAACGCCTGGCAGAAACCGACATGCAGGTTTCAGAAATCGCGGCCTCGCTGGGCTACAAGGATGCCTCCAATTTCACCCGTGCATTCCGCTGTCAGACCGGCGTGTCACCATCTCTCTACAGAAAAAAACTTTTTCTTACCGATTGATCTTGAGAACCCGATGGAGCCGGTGACAACCGATTATCATTCAAAATGTATCCATGCAGGGACTTTTCATAGGGCTCGGGATATGGTTCTGATCAAGTGCTGTTAGACCCGGTTTGCACGTTTGTCGCCAAGCTCAATTGAAACAGGGGCGGATTGGATCGTGGCTTGCCATGAATGACCTTTCTCACATCTCCACCAGACTCTTTTATTAGATCTCGGCGTAAAATCTACTGGTTGTTTTCTGTTGTTATTCCAATCCCATTCCTTGACTAGTTCGGGATATTGCGTAGCTAAATTCCGTTCCGAAGTGGGTTTTTTACCAGCACAATATGGACAGCCTGAGCCTTTTACACGATTGCCGATAGTGGATTGCCACTCATGCTCGTTCAGGCATCTCCACCATACTTTTTTTACTGAACCGCCAGTGATTTCATCTGCTTTGGAAGGTGTATTCTTTGTTGGATGCCACTCCTTGGCTAAATCGGGATATTCGTCCTTAAGCGAACCATGACGCTTAAGTGGTGGATTCTTTTGGAGACCTGTGAGCTTATCAAGACCAAGCGCATCTTCAATGGTGCACCCATGCTTAAGCCTTTCAATTACATGCGTATATGCTCGACCGTAATATTTTGCAGCTTCTTTGATATTATTGAATTCGTGATCTTTTAACTTAACAGGAATGCCAGGAGTTACTGCTGCGTGGCTTGGACGTGGTTCAAGACCGACTTCCTCTTCAGGTGTCCAGCCTTTTGAAAGTCGATAGTCGACTGTATTGCGTGATATCCCATACGCACGTGCAGCACTTTCGAGTGAGTCAAACTCGTGGCTATTGATGATGATTTTTCTCTTGTTACTATTGGCAGTCAAAGACATATGTAAAAGTTAAAAGCATTAACTTAGGCTATTTCGAAGTCCACTATGAGTCGACATCAGAATTACCATAGGCTTGCAGGCCATATGATGTGACGCAGACTCCCTCGATACATATATTCCTATGAATAATCCAGATGGGCAGCATATAACCGAGTATTCGGATACTCGAATATAGTCCCAGGGAACCCACTAATACTGGTCAGATTGCAGGATATGTAAGGTTGAGCCGGAAATTTGGGGGCGATTACATTTAATAATGCCACGTCGATCACTCCAAATGTCTCCTGCATAAACTCGCTGCAGGATGAGTTGTACGTGGGTCAAAATTAAATGCAAATTATAGGCTCAGGTGGGTCAATTTTGGATGCAAATGAACAGCCCGGGTTATGTAGCGGCCCGGTGGGTAATGCAGGCTAATGACCCAGCTTTTGCAGCTTCTTCAGATATGCCTGCGCAGCAAAATCGTTACCCGCGTCACGATGAAACGCGACCAGCGCACTGAGAATTTCCGTATTTTCGGGGAACCGGTTGTGCGCGCTTTGCATAGCCTTGATTGCCAGCACTGTCTTTCCAGTTGAATTCAACGCAACCGCGTAAACATAGGCATATCGCGGATTGGAAGTATTGAGCTCTGCTGCGCGTTGCAAGGACTCAACAGCCTTGTCGTTTTGCTGCTTTCGCACCAGCAACAGGCCAAGCGCATAGTGCACATCTGCATTGCCAGGCGCAATAGTGATTGCCCTGCCTAATATATTTTCCGCCTGGTCATCTTTCTGTTGTGCCCGATACAAATCAGCCAGGTTTACATAAGCAGGCACAAAAACATCTTCAAGTTTTATAGCCTCCTTATATGCCTCAACGGCTTTATTAACCTCTCCTTTTGCTGCGTAGTAATTCCCGAGATTAAGCTGTGCCTCGGGACGTTCGGCGTTAACAGTCTGTGACTCAATATATTCATTCGCGGCTTTGTTATAGGTTGCCAGTTGTTCGCGTTGCAACTGACCAGCAGGTATAGGTGCCAGCACCCTCGCCGCTTCGATACGCACCGATCTTAAAGGGTCGTCAAGCAACGGAAACACCAGCTGAACCAGCACAGAAGGCTGCAAGCCTTCAAGTGCGCCAACACTTGCCATGCGCACCATCGCATGTTCATC
>JASFVM010000294.1:0-3751 GCA_050049835.1 Gammaproteobacteria bacterium | reverse complement strand
TGACAGGATTAAAACCGGTGGTACGGGTGTACGTCATGGATAGCTAAACACGCTCTCCCTGCCTGGCATACCACCCTTACCAGCGCCGGAGCTACTACAGCCGTGAATGCTATCCCGGGCTTCACTAGTGACGCTTCTGCTGCATTATCCGCTTGCTGTCGTTTTTATATAATCGCCTGAGGCAGATCAAAGCAGCTTCTTCAATCGTTCGTAGCCGTGCCTGATTTCTTCGGCGAGCAGCATGGCGGCAGCGCCGACATCCCTGGCGACATCATCGGTATCATGGTTTATCCTGTCCAGTTCGCGGCGCAGGTGCCGCCACTTGTCTTCTGTCTCCTGCCACAGGTCTACCGCCTCGGCTTTGCCAAGGTGTATTTTGACATTAAGCTCATCACGTCCCTGTTTAAGTTTTTCCAGTAATTCATCCAGTTCTTTCTCATGGTCCGCCATAGTAGTTCGCTCCCTGGTTAATGCGCGCCCTGACCTTTGAATACGCCGTTAAATGACGTTTGGTGCAATCATGAATATTGCGCTCTAATCCTGTTTTCTTTATTGAGCTGCATCAAAATAGCGTAAAACTGCTTATGTTATTTTTATATGAGCCTGTAATATCTGTTGTGATTTATCGTTAAATGCATACAGTAATCGACAACGCTGAAACTGCTTTGCCGCCCGGCCCGGACAAGCTTGTCCACAGCAATGGCATTCGAATCGGCCAGCAACTCATCAGGGCGACAGCACCCTATGCAGTCGAGAATGTTGCCAAAAGCTGGTGGCTGGTCGGTTCGACTTTCGGCCTGATGATCGCTGCTCTTGCTGGTGCGGCCACCGCACCGTGGTGGCCGGTTCGCCTGCTGTTATCCGTACTCGGTGCGCTGCTTATGGTGCGCGCTTTCATCACTTTCCATGACTATATGCACGGTGCCATTCTGCGTACGTCGCGTCTTGCCTGGGTGTTGTTCCGCGTGTATGCCGCTTTCGCTCTGACACCGCCCCGTTCCTGGCGCAAGAGTCACAACTACCATCACGGTCATGTCGGCCGGATTAGCGCAGCAAGCATAGGCGCCTTTCCTTTGATCACCACGAAGATGTGGCGCGAAGCCACGCCTGCACAGCGAGCATCGTATCGCTTTCAACGCCACCCGCTGGTGGTACTGTCCGGTTACATCACAATCTTTGCCTACAGCATCTGCTTGTTGCCCTTGTTGGAAAACCCGCGAAGGAACTGGGATGCTGCGCTGGTACTGCTTGGCCATGTCGGGTTGATTGTCCTGCTGTGGGTCTACGGCGGTTTTGATGTCGTCTTCTTTGCCATCCTGCTGCCCATGACCATTGCTTCAGCCCTGGGGAGTTACCTGTTTTTTGCCCAGCACAGCTTTAAACGCATGCATGTGATTTCCGCCGATGCCTGGACCTACTACCGCGCCGCACTCGAGTCTTCCAGCTATATGCGACTCAACAGGTTGATGCAATGGTTCACCGGGAATATCGGCTATCATCACATACATCATCTCAATATTCGCATCCCCTTTTACCGGTTGCCCGAAGCCATGGCGGCGATTCCCGAACTGCAGTCACCAGTAACAACTACGCTGGCGCCACGTGATATTATCGAATGCTTTCGTGCCAGCCTGTGGGACGAAGAATCACAGCGCATGATGTCATACCGTGAAGCCGGCGAGCTGGCCTAGCCCTGCCCGGGACTTTCTGGCCCGTAGCATCATTAAATAACAAACAGAGTTAACTGTGAGGCGTAGTGTGACAAAGAATGTGATCAAATTTTATTCCGGCGTTGTGCTGTGTCTGGATTCTGCAAAGGCAGTTGCTGCAGAACCCTCCAGTATTCAACACGATATCGAGGTTTTCTTCTCCAGCGGCGCAGGTATGATCATTCTTATTCTGCTGCTGTTTCTGCTCCTGCTATGGCTGTTGCTGCCGCTGGCCGTATTTGGGCTCAAGAGCAGGCTGAAAGAAATCGTCCGCGAACAGCAGGAAACAAACAGAATGCTTTCTGATATTAAAAATGAATTAGCCGCAGTAAGCGAAGATGACACGCAGCAAGCAGGTATCGGGCAATATCAGAATCCTGGTAATGAGAGACCGACAATGGAAACCTATAAGGAAATGAGATATTGATTTGTTATGTATGGTGGTACCCGGCAACCGACGTAATTAAATCCCGAACATGTCTGCGGCCAGACATTCAGCATATGGATAATTTTTCTCGCCACATGCTGTCCACACCGTTTTAGCTGGCAAAGCAAAAGGAGTTAAAGTGCTGAATCAGCCAACCCGACCCTCACAATACTTTTACCAGCTGTCATCCTGCCCTGGCAATTACCTGATCCGCCTGCAGCTGCAGCTGCTGAGCCAGACCTTCCGGCAATTCCAGTGTCTGCGCCAGGCGATTGAGATGCGCCAGTTCGGACGGATGATCCGCATTGATCACCAGGCAAGAGGCCAGGTAGATTTCTGACTTCTGTTCCAGCGTATCTGCGCCCTCGACCAGCTCCACCAGCGGTATGGGCTGATGCAATAAATCAAACACGATGCCTTTTTCTTCCGCAGACATATCCATTTGTTCAACAGCGCCGAAAATGCGCTGCTGCTCTGCCGTGTCGATTTCGCCATCCGCCTTGGCAGCGGCGATCATCGCCTTGATCAACTGCAGTTGAAAAGCAGGCGACTCCAGGGCAGTGGCTGTAAAGCTACGTGCGCTTTCCGGTTCGGGATTATGTGTTTTTGCATCCATAACAGGATGTCCCTCGTTGCTGCGCTGCCAGTCGCTAAATGCCTTGTAGGCAAGCCCGCCGAGCACGGCGGCGCCCCCATAGCCGGCTGCCTTGCCGGCAAATTTGCGGGCAGATTTACTGCCGATCAGCAAAGCCATGATGCCGCCGGCAGCCGCGCCGCCGGCAAGGCCACCGGGTATATTGCCAGTCAGTTTGTTCAGGGTATCACCGACACCCTGTGCACTGCTGCCAGATCCAGATGCATTGTTGTTTGAGCCGATAAACTGATTAAGCAGGTTTTGGATATTCATGTTCAGATACTCCCGTGAGAAAGTGTTGTCCGCGACGTTTATTCCTGCCCATGCATGGAGCCAAGCAGGTGTAACAGACTGGTGAACAGGTTGAAAATGGCAACATAGAGGCTAACGGTGGCCATGATGTAGTTGGTTTCGCCGCCATGGATTATGTTGCTGGTTTCATAGAGGATCAGGCCTGCCATCAACAGGATGAACATCGCAGATACCGCCAGCGACAGCGCCGGCATTTCAAACAAGACCGCGCCCAGTCCGGCGAGGAAGGCAACCAGGATGCCGACCATCAGAAAGCCGCCGATAAAACTGAAATCCTTACGGCTGACCAGGGCATAACCTGACAGACTGAGAAAGATTACCCCGGTTCCCGCCATCGCGGTTGTCACAATCTGGCCACCGTTAGCAAGGCTGAGATAACTGTTGAGGATGGGTCCGAGGGTGTAGCCCATGAAACCGGTCAGGGCAAAGACAAACACCAGGCCGAGGCTGCTGTTGCGAAATTTTGCCGTGGCAAACAACAACCCAAAGTAGCCGGCCAGCGTCAGCAGTAATCCCGGATGAGGCAGTTGCAGCGCCATCGAGATACCCGCTGTCAGCGCACTGAACAGTAATGTCATTGACAACAGGCTGTAGGTATTGCGTATGACCTTGTTTGTCGCCAGTATTCCCGATTGAGTTCTGCTGGCGGGATGCGTAATGTGTGTATTC
>JASFVM010000293.1:0-3756 GCA_050049835.1 Gammaproteobacteria bacterium | reverse complement strand
CTCTGTACACATTCGAGGCTGGTTCCCTGGGCTGATGCCAGCTGTTCAAGACGCTGATTGATTTTTTCCAGCGTATCCAGTCCATAGTGTTCAGGTTCACGTGTCCCCAGTAAGTTCAGGTTGGGACCGTTAATGACGAGCAAATCAGGCATGTTTAGTTATTATTAGCTGCCGTTCGAATTTATGCACATGATTGTGCATAAATTCGCCGTACATGTCTACTATTTGTAAGAATTTGCTGCGAACTTGCGGAATTAGTACTGATTTGATGATTTTGACATGCCTATATGGGCAGGCCAAGCTGCTCAAGGATGGACTTGAGACGGTCTTTGCTTAGTTCTCCCGTAATCGTGTGGGTAATTTTCCCGTTCTTGTCAATAATTGCGCTGAATGGCAGGCCGCCTATACTGTTGCCATAGCGTTGTGACAGCTCGATTGCCTCCATTTCCCCTGCCATCACCGGGTAATTCATCGACATCGTGGTGACGAAATCCCTGACATCGGTTTCGTTGTCGACAGCTATGCCAATGATCTGGAAATCATGTTCGGCCAGTTCATGCTGGACTTCGATAAAATCAGGGATTTCCCGCAGACACGGGGGGCACCAGGTGGCCCAGAAGTTGAGCAGCACAACCTGGCCGTCCCAGTCCTTGATATTGCGGATGTTGCCCTCGATGTCCATCATGGCGAATTCAGGGCGTGTCTGTCCGATGATGGGGCTGGCTGTGGCCGAGTCGCTTGCGTTCTGTGTGGCGAGGTAACGCTGCAGGACAAAGCCGGAGGTGCCGGCTATGGCCATGGCCAAAATAAATATGATTACATTTTTCATCGCGAAAAGCTTGTGTTCGATGTAACTGGTATGTATTAGTTCAATGCCTGTTTTACATGTGCACTGAACTTGTCTGCCGGTACGAAACCGACAACACGAAAGTTCTTGCGTTCATTGCCGTTCTTGTCAAAGAACATGATCGAGGGCGGGCCGATGATGCCAAAGTGCTTGTACAGTGCCTTGTCCTTCTCGTCATTGGGAGTGACATCTGCCTGCAATAACACGGTGTCGGCAAGTGCTCGCTGTACAGCCGGATCCGTAAAGGTTAATGCTTCCATCTCTTTGCAGGAAACGCACCAGTCGGCATAAAAATCAAGCATGACGGTTTTGCCCTGGGCGCGCGCTTCGGCCAGGGCAGTATTCAGGCCATCTACGCCCTTGATCTGTTTGAAATTCAGGTGTGATGTTTGCTCAGTGGTTGTGCTGCCGGAAATCGCTATGCCCTTGAGCGGATGGAATACATCACGACCGCCCGAGGCCAGGCCGATGATCAGTACGATGCCGTAAACCAGCAGTAACAGTCCGGTTCCTTTCCATAGCTTGCGCCAGCCCGAGGCGCCTTCCGGTAGCGAGTCGATAGCGCTCATATAAACAGCCGACACTATCAACAATGCGGCCCATAAGGCCATGGTGAGTGAGGCCGGTGCGACGCGCTCCAGCATCCAGATGCCCAGCCCGAGCAACATGACGCCGAACACTGCTTTTACCGCATCCATCCAGGGGCCTGCTTTTGGCAGTACCTTGCCTGCTGAAGCACCGATTGCAAGCAGGGGAGTTCCCATGCCCATACTGAGGGCGAATAATGCAAGGCCGCCGAGTACGGCGTCACCGGTTTCTGCAATGTAAATCAGCGCGCCGACCAGCGGTGCCGTAACACAGGGGCCAACGATCAGTGCTGACAGAAAACCCATAATGGCAACGCCGGTCAGTGTGCCGCCTTTCTGGCTGTTGCTGATCTGGGTGATCTTGCTCTGGATCGAAGCGGGCATCTGCAATTCGTAGAAACC
Source organism: Gammaproteobacteria bacterium (assembly GCA_050049835.1). Classification (GTDB taxonomy): domain Bacteria; phylum Pseudomonadota; class Gammaproteobacteria; order SZUA-229; family SZUA-229; genus JABDQW01. The sequence continues at coordinate 1,920 of JASFVM010000293.1, read as the reverse complement.
GAACATCGAGAACGAGAGCGCAACAAAAATTGCGACAAATGCGGTGATAATCCATGGATTCTGGAACCACGCCTGGATGTTTTCACCGGACAGGCCGACGAGTATGCCTACAACGGTATAAGTCAGCGCCATTGCCAGCACATAGACCAGCGACAGGATGAAGGTGCTGCGCACTGTCTGGTTTTCACCCTGGCCGACAATGATGCCCATCAGGATCGGAATCATGGGGAATACGCAAGGTGTCAGCGCCAGCAACAAACCGGCACCGAAAAAAACCAGCAATGTTACCCAGGTGTCACCCTGCTTCAGGGTGTTGGCGATCTGGTCCTGTTCGGAGACGACATCTGTTGAATCCGATGCAGCCGTCTCCCCAACCTCCTGCTCTGCAGCTGAAGCGGTAGCGACGATTTCGGGCAGCCGTACACTGATTTCACGCGTTTGCGGTGGATAGCAGATGCCTGATATTTCCGAGCAGCCCTGGTACTTGATCTTGAAAACAGCCTGTTTGACCCCATTGGTATTGGTTATGGGCAGTGCGATTTCAGCTGAATCGTGGTAAACGTATAACAGCTTGTTGAATATAGGGTCCTGTTTTTCCTCGCCGGGCTGTAACTGCAGGGGAAGGGTTTCGATCGTTGCCTCTGACGGCGCAATGCTCATCTTGTCCTGGTAGAGGTAGTGGCCTTCGGCGATTTCCCAGCGGGCGATGAAGCGATTTTCTTCTATACCTGCAGTCAGCTTGAATGCATCATCGACCTCCAGGATGTCATCCTGGCCGCCGAGTCCAAGGTCATCGAGCAAATTGTCGGCAGCCAGTACCGGGTAGCTCATGGCAAAGGACAGTACAGTAATTACGAGTGTCTGCAGTCTTTTTTTCAGGTGCATAATGGTCATATTGTTTTTGTGAGAAAGTTCGGAATAGTTAGACACAACAGGCCTGATCGGTTCACAACTGGCAGGCATTTTGAGAGCAGAATAATAACAGAGTAAAATCATTATGTTACGAATTTGGCCCATTCTTTTTATCGTAGTGCCACTGGTTGAGCTGTACCTGATAATCAAAGTTGGCAGCATGATCGGGGCTCTGTGGACCGTTTTGCTGGTGTTGTTGACCGCGGTGATCGGCGTCTCGCTGCTCAGAATCCAGGGTTTCAGTACACTCAACCGGGCTCGCCAGAACATGGAGATGGGGGTAATGCCGGCCATGGAGATGATGGAGGGTCTGGCGCTGGCGGTTGGTGGCGCCTTGCTGATCACGCCTGGTTTTATTACCGATACGCTCGGCTTCCTCTGCCTGATTCCGGCTACCCGCAGGGCCACGATACGTTACCTGATGCGGCATGCGACTGTACAGGGGCAGGGCTTCTACCGCCACACGACAACACATCATTCTGATCAAACCAGGGATGATCATGGCCACCGCGGCCGCACCATAGAGGGTGAATTTCATCGCGATGACTGATACGGGCACATTTTTTACCGTCAACCCCTTGTATATCTGAGACCCGTCCCCACTATCTGGAACATTCACGAGAATAGGCGTACGAACGTCTTGACTCTGATACATTCGTCATTATTATTAGCACTCACTTTGATAGAGTGCTAATTTTTCAAGAGGATATAAATAATATGAATATACGTCCGTTACACGACCGTGTTGTCGTTAAACGTATGGAGGAAGAGCGTACCAGTGCTGGCGGTATCGTGATTCCGGACTCTGCAGCAGAAAAACCACAGAAGGGTGAAGTTGTGGCTGTAGGCAACGGCAAGCTAACAGACAGCGGCGAATTGCGCGCACTGGATGTGAAAGTTGGTGATCAGGTTCTGTTCGGCAAATACTCCGGCACAGAAATCAAGATCGATGGCGAAGATGTCCTGATCATGAAAGAAGAAGACATTCTGGGTGTTCTTGCAGCGTAA